>NZ_JBOBDM010000022.1:0-84851 GCF_050586605.1 Pseudomonas sp. ES1
CGGAAAGGGCACCACGCCGATCAGGTTGATACCCAGGCTGGCCCACAGCAGCGGGTCGCTGCCAGGGTGTTCGACCAACTCGATGAGGTCAGCCAGCACATCCACCGCGGCCAGGGCGTTGGCAACGATAGGGGTGTTTTCACCGAGGTTGCGCAGGGTCTGCAAGTCGAGGAAGCCGCCGCTGATGCCGTGCAGCCAGTCGTTGACAGCAGCAGCGGCGAGGCCCAGGTCCTCGCTGAGCAGGGTTTCGAGGGGGGCAATGGCGAGCTCGACGTCGTGCTCGGTGAGGGTGGTCATGGGGCTAGCCTTCCTGGCCATGGCTTGGGAAGGCGAAATGATGGTGAGCAGATGCCGCTCTGTATGTCGGAACGCGTCGCGGCATCGACAGGAAAGGGATGAGCTAGCGGTACGGGACGTCTTGCGAAATTACCAGTTGAACAAACAAGATGTTCATTGGCGCACGAAACATTGGTTATCTGGCACCCGCTTCGCGGGTGATCGCGGCTAAAGCCGCTCCCACAGAGGAATCGTGGTCCTTGTACGAGCGGCCTTGTGTCGCGAAAGGGCTGCGCAGCAGCCCCAAGCAATATCAACCCGTCAGCCCAAGCCAATCTCCACCTGCCCCGCCACCACCCGCACCGGCCACACCCGTAACTGCTGCGCCGAGTCCTCCAGGCAACGCCCGTCCTGCAGACTGAAATGCTGCTTGTACAACGGCGCCGCCACCACCAGCTCCCCCTGCAGGCTGCCCACCAGCCCGCGGCCGATGATATTGGCCCCCGAGCGCGGGTCGCGGTTGTCGATGGCGTACAGCGCCTGCTCGTGCCCGGGCAGGTAGAACAGCGCCACCTGCTCGCCCTCATGCCAAACCACCACGCCGGAATCGGCGACCAGATCGGCAGCCTGGCACACGGCCTGCCAGCTTGAATGGTGTGCTACAGCAGCATTGGACAGGTTCATCAGACAGCCTCCTCATGGGTCGGGATCAGGTGCAACGCAGCAGCAGGCCGGCGCTGGCCGCGCTCGCGGACGAAGTGCACATCGGGGTCGGCGCGCCGGTCGTTGACGAAGGTGCGGAAGCGCTTGAGTTTTTCCGGGTCGTTCAGGGCGTTGGCCCACTCGCATTCATACTGCTCGACCACATGCTGCATCTGTGCCTCCAGCTCGGCGGCCAGGCCCAGGCTGTCGTCGAGGATCACCTGCTTGAGGTAGTCCAGCCCGCCGTCCAGGCTTTCGCGCCAGACCGAGGTGCGCTGCAGCTTGTCGGCGGTGCGGATGTAGAACATCAGCACCCGGTCGATCAGCCGCACCAGGGTTTCATCGTCCAGGTCGGTGGCGAACAGCTCGGCGTGGCGCGGGCGCATGCCGCCGTTGCCACACACGTACAGGTTCCAGCCCTTGTCGGTGGCGATCACGCCGATGTCCTTGCTCTGCGCCTCGGCGCACTCGCGGGTGCAGCCAGACACCGCGAACTTGAGCTTGTGCGGCGAGCGCAGGCCCTTGTAGCGGTCCTCCAGGCGCAATGCCATGGCCACGCTGTCCTGCACGCCGTAGCGGCACCAGGTGCTGCCCACGCACGACTTCACCGTACGGGTCGACTTGCCGTAGGCGTGGCCGGTCTCGAACCCGGCCTCGATCAGCTCGCCCCAGATCAGCGGCAGCTCGTGCAACTGGGCGCCGAACAGGTCGATGCGCTGGCCGCCGGTGATCTTGGTGTAGAGGTCGTACTTCTTGGCCACCTGGCCGATCACGATGAGTTTTTCCGGGGTGATCTCGCCACCGGGGATGCGCGGCACCACCGAATAGGTGCCGTTCTTCTGCATGTTGGCCATGAAGGTGTCGTTGGTGTCCTGCAGCGGCACCAGCGCCGGGTCCATGATCGGCTGGTTCCAGCACGAGGCGAGGATGTTGCCCACCGCCGGCTTGCAGATGTCACAGCCGACATGGCCCTTGCCGTGGCGTTCGAGCAGCTCGTGGAAGCTGCGGATGCCCTCGACCCGCACCAGCCCGTAAAGCTCCTGACGGGTATAGGCAAAGTGCTCGCACAGGCTCTTGTCGACGGTCACGCCGCGGGCGGTCAGCTCGTGTTCGAAGACCTGCTTGAGCAACGCCGCGCAGCCGCCGCAACCGCTGGCAGCCTTGGTGCAGGCCTTGACCGAGGCCAGATCGCCACAGCCGCTGTCGATGGCCGCGCACACCGCGCCCTTGCTGACGTTGTGGCACGAGCAGATGGTTGCGCTGTCGGGCAGTGCATCGGCGCCCAGCGCCGGCGCGCCGCCGCCCTGAGGCAGGATCAGCGCGGCCGGGTCGGCCGGCAGCTTGATGCCGTTCTGGGCGTATTGCAGCAGGGTGTCGTAATAGCTGTTGTCGCCCACCAGCACCGCGCCGATTACGTGCTTGCCGCTGGCGTCCACCACCAGCCGGCGGTAACTGGCGTTGGCCTCGTCGATGAAGCGGTAGCTGCGCGCGCCCGGCGTGGCGCCGTGGGCATCGCCGATGGAGCCGACATCCACCCCCAGCAGTTTGAGCTTGGTCGACATGTCGGCGCCGGTGAATTCGCCGGCCGCAGCCCCCATCAGCAGCGCCGCCAGGTTGCGCGCCATGGCGTAACCCGGGGCGACCAGGCCGAACACGCTGCCGTTCCACGAGGCGCACTCGCCGATGGCGAAAATCCGTGGGTCGCTGGTGCGGCAATGATTGTCGATCACCACGCCACCCCGGGCGGCAATCTCCAGGCCACTGGCCCGGCCCAGGGCATCCTGGGGGCGGATACCGGCAGAGAACACGATCAGGTCGGTTTCCAGGTGTTCGCCGCCGTCGAAGTTCATGCGGTAGCGATAGTCTTCGCCGGCACTCACCGACTGGGTGGCGCGGGACAGGTGCACGCCCACGCCCAGCGCTTCAATCTGCGCCTTGAGTGCCGCGCCACCGTCGCTGTCCAGTTGCACCGGCATCAGCCGGGGCGCGAACTCCACCACATGGGCCTCCAGCCCCAGCGACTTGAGTGCGTTGGCCGCTTCCAGCCCCAGCAGGCCACCGCCGACCACCACGCCACGGCGGGCGTCACTGGCGGCGCTGCGGATCGCATCGAGGTCATCGAGGGTGCGGTAGACCAGGCGGGCATTGGCGCTGCAGCCCTCGACCGGCGGCACGAACGGGTAGGAACCGGTGGCCAGCACCAACTGGTCGTAGCCGTAACGGCCCTCGGCAGTGACCACCTCGCAGCGCTCACGGTCGATCTGCAGCACTGCCTCGCCCAGGTGCAGGTGCACGCCGTGGTCGCCGTAATAGCCCTGCTCGCACAGGGCCAGGGTCTCGGCGCAACTGCCGGCGAAGTATTCCGACAGGTGTACCCGGTCGTAGGCACGCTGGCGCTCTTCACCGAATACATGCAGCTCGAAGCGCTCGAGTGCGCCCTGCCCGATCAGTTGTTCGACACAGTGGTGGCCGACCATGCCGTTGCCGACGATGACCAGTCGTGCCCGTTGTGCGCCGTTCGCTGTTGCCTTCATAGCCGTTCCTCGATCACGGAAAACAAAAAGGCGCCTGGAGCGTAAGCTCCAGGCGCCTTTGCCTGTACTCATCAATGTGAGGCCCCTGGGTTGATCGCCGTTGATCAGTGGGGCTGTTGTGAATCTGTCAAAGCAGAGACTGTGCCAAGACCATCAAGTCGCGTGGCTTCGCCGGCCTCTTCGCGGGTAAACCCGCTCCCACAGGGCCTGCACTGCTCCTGTGGGAGCGGGTTTACCCGCGAAGAGGCCGGCGCAGGCAACCCATGAATGCACAGCCAAGGTGCACTGCTCCCCAACGCGGGGCACTCAGTACACATCCCGCCGATAGCGCTTGTCGCGCCCCAGCGCCTCGACATAGGCATCCGCCGCCGCGGCATCCATGCCGCCATGCTCGGCCACCAATTGGCGCAGCGCCGCATCCACATCCCTGGCCATGCGCTGGGCATCGCCGCAGATGTACACATACGCCCCCGCCTGCAACCACTGCCACAGCTCGGCGCCGTGCTCCAGCAGGCGCTGCTGCACATAGATCTTCTCGGCCTGATCGCGGGAAAACGCCGTGCTCAGGCGCAGGTGCCCACTGGCCTGCCAGGCCTCCAGTTGCTCGCGGTAATAGAAATCGCAGGCCGCCTGCTGCTCGCCGAAGAACAGCCAGTTACCCCCGCTGGCCGCGCGCACCTCACGCTCCTGGAGGAAGGCGCGAAACGGCGCCACACCGGTACCGGGGCCGATCATGATGATCGGCAGGCTGTCGTCCTCTGGCAGGCGGAAGTGCCTGGACGGCTGCGGGAAGATCGCCACTTCCAGTGCCTGGGCCCGGTCGGCGAGGAACGCCGAGCAGACCCCTTTGCGTTCGCCGTAGCGCACCGTGGCCATGGTCAGGTGCACCTGCCCAGGGTGCGCGGCGGGGCTGGAGCTGATCGAGTACAGCCGTGGCTGCAGCGGTTTGAGCAAGGCCAGCCAGGCATCCAGCGCCAACTGCTGGGGGTATTCGCGCAGCACGTCGGCCAGCTGACGGCCCCACAGCCAGTCTCTCAAGGCAGTTTTGTCCTGCAGCAGTTCGCGCAACACCTGCGCCGACTGGCTGAACACTTCAAGCTGCTGCGGGGTAACCCGGGCGATTTCCAGGTGCCGCTCCAGAGCCACGGCCAGGGGCATCGGAGCGTGCCCCTTGAGCTCGACCTGGGCCTGGCCATCGAGCTGCATCAACGCCAGCAGTTCGCTGACCAGCGCCGGGCAGTTGCGCGGCCATACGCCCAAGGCATCACCGGGCTGATAGGTGAAGCCGCTGCCGCTCAGGTCGAACACCAGCTGGCGGGTTTCCTTGGTCGAACCGGGGCCGTTGAGCAGGCGGTTTTCCAGCAGCGGCGCCAGCCAAGGCTGCTGCTTGCTGTAGCTTTTTACCGGCTCGGGCGCAACGCAGATTGGCGCGGCGCTGCCCAGCTCGGGCAGCAAAGCCGCCAGCCAGGCAGCAAAGGCCTGGTCATGCTCCGGCTCGCAATCGACCCGCGCCAGCAGGCGCCGCCCGCCCAGCTCAGCAAGGCGCTGGTCGAGCTTGCGACCGAACCCGCAAAACTGGTCGTAACTCGAATCGCCCAGCGCCAGCACCGCAAAAGGCAGTGCCGCGCAATGCTCGCCCGCCTCGCCCTGCAGCGCCTGCCAGAACGCCGCACCACTGTCCGGAGCCTCGCCATCGCCGAAGGTGCTGGCGATCAGCAACAGGCTGGCAGCGCCCTGCAACTGCGCAGGCGTCATCGCCTCCATGCAGCTCAGCTGCACCGCCAGCCCGGCCTCGCGCAGGTGCTGGGCGCAGCGTTCGGCCAGGGCCTCGCCGGTGCCGGTCTGCGAGGCCCAGAGCACGTGGTGGCATGGCGCGGCATCGATCACCACGGGTGCTGGCGCCGGTTGGGCGAAAAGCCCGGCCAACAGGCCATCGACGAACAGCCGCCGGGCCGGCGCCAGGGGTGCGCTGGCCGGCAGGCTCGGCACGCCTTCGCTACGGGCCTGGCCCAGGCCCAGCAAAAAGCCCTGCAGGTAGTGGCGTTCGTCTTCGGCCAGCACCGGGGCCGGCAGTGCGTCCAGGCCCAGCAGGCGGGACAGGGTGGCGGTCGGCATGGTGGCAGGCTCCGAAGGCGTGGCGGTGGTCAGGTCGAGGGCTTCGATACGTTCGCCGGCAACCCGCTCCAGGGCCACGGCGCAGTGCTTGAAGGCCGGTTGCAGCGAGGTGGGGTCGACCGCATCGCAGGTCACCGCATTGATCGCCAGTTGCTCGCCGTACAGGTCGTTCCAGTGGAACGGCGCAAAGCAGCCGCCGGGCAACACGCGGTCACTGAGCCGTGCCGGCAACAGCGCCTGGCCACGGCGCGAGCGGATCGCCACCTGGTCCTGGTCGGCGATACCCAGGCGCCGGGCGTCGTCGGGGTGGATCTCGACGAAGGGGCCGGGCTCCAGCTTGTTCAGGCTGGGCACCTTGCCGGTCTTGGTCAGGGTGTGCCATTGGTGCTGCACGCGGCCGGTGTTGAGCACGAAGGGATAGGCGTCGTCCGGCAGCTCGGCCGGCGGCAGCCAGGGCCGGGCGAAAAAGCGCGCCCTGCCGCTGGGCGTGGGGAAGGCCAGCGCCGGCCGCTCGCCATGCGCGTCGCGCAGCAGCTGCTGGCTGAGGCCGTCGTTGCGGTAACGCAGCGGGCTGCGATCGTCGCTTTGCCCTGGGGCGCAGGGCCACTGGCGTGGGCCTTGGCGTAGCTCGGCGTAGCCGATGCCGCGCAGGTCGTAGCCGGTGGCAGGGTTCCAGAAACGGCGGATTTCCTCGTACACGGCCTCGGCATCGGGGTAGTCGAAGGCCTCGGCGTAGCCCATGGCGCAGGCGATGCGGGCGATGATCCGCCAGTCCTCCAGGCTTTCGCCGGGCGCCGCGACGGCACGCGGCATCAGCGTCAGGTTGCGTTCGCTGTTGATCATCACCCCTTCCCCTTCGGCCCACAGCGCGGCGGGCAAAAGGATGTCGGCATGGCGGTTGGTTTCACTGTCGAGAAAGGCATCCTGGCTGATCACCAGCTCAGCCTGGCCCAGGCCGTCGATCACCTGCTGGCGGTTGGCGACGCTGGCTACCGGGTTGCTGCAGATGATCCAGCAGGCCTTTACCTCACCGGCCTTCATCTGCTCGAACAGCGCAACGGTGCCCTCGCCGCCTTCGCTGCGCAGATGGCCGGGCGGCAGTTGCCATTGCTGCTCGACGAAGGCGCGATCGGCCGCGACCTGGGCCGAACGCTGGCCGGGCAGCCCCGGGCCCATGTAGCCCATCTCGCGCCCGCCCATGGCGTTGGGCTGGCCGGTCAGCGAGAACGGCCCGCTGCCGGGGCGGCAGATGGCGCCGGTGGCCAGGTGCAGGTTGCACAGCGCGTTGCTGTGCCAGGTGCCGTGGATGCTCTGGTTCAGGCCCATGGTCCAGCAGCTCATCCACTCGCCGGCTGCGCCGATCAGGCGCGCGGCCTCAATGATGTCGGCCTCGCTCAGGCCGGTAATGGCGGCCACGCGTGCGGGGGTGTAGTCGGCCAGGAATGCCGGCAGCTCATCCCAGCCCTCGGTGTGGCGGGCGATGAAATCCGGGGCGGTGTGGCCGTTGACGTGCAGCAGGTGCAGCAGGCCGTTGAGCAGCGCCAGGTCGCTGCCCGGGCGCAGTTGCAGGAACAGGTCGGCCTTGTCGGCGGTGGCACTGCGCCGGGGGTCGACGACGATCAGTTTGGCCCCGGCCTTGACCCGGTCGAGCAGGCGCAGGAACAGGATCGGGTGGCAGTCGGCCATGTTCGCGCCGATCACCAGGAACACCTCGGCGCGCTCGAAATCCTGGTAGCTGCCCGGCGGGCCGTCGGCGCCCAGTGACTGTTTGTAGCCACTGCCGGCGCTGGCCATGCACAAGCGCGAGTTGGACTCGATATGGCGGGTGCGGATAAAGCCCTTGGCCAGTTTGTTGGCCAGGTACTGGGCCTCCAGCGACATCTGCCCGGACACATACAGGGCCACGGCGTCCGGCCCCTGTGTGTCGATGATCGCGCGCAGCCGCGCGGCGGCCTCGGCGATGGCCTGGTCCATGCCACTGCGTACCGGTTGCTGGCTGCGCTGGCGGCGTACGAAGGCATGGGCCATGCGCCCGGCGCTCAGCGGCACGTGGGCGGTCAGGCCCTTGGTGCACAGGCGGCCGAAATTGCTCGGGTGCTGCTTGTCGCCGCTAACCTTCACCACCTGGCCGTCGCTCACGCTCATGACGATGCCGCACCCTACCCCGCAATACGGGCAAACGCTGCGCACCTGGCTGTTGCTCATCGGCGATCTCCTGCTGATGAAACGACAAAGGCGCCGGCTGCCCCGCCTGCACTGGGCAAGCGGGGCAACACGGCGCCTTCGTCGTGATGAAAAGCGGCCATCGGCGTTGATGGCCTTGATAGTGAGTGCCCAGCAATTCTCAGGCCAGCGCTGGGCCAATCGCTGGCAAGCCAGCTCCCACAGGGTCAAAAGCGTGGGAGCGGGCTTGCCCCGCGATTGGCTCATGCACCGAGAAAGGGATCGACGCACCAACGGGTGGCACGCCTTGACGCTTTCGGCATATGATTCGTATACGTTTCATATATACGGATGAGTTAGCCATGGGCATCGTCAAGATCAACGACGAACTCCACGAAGACCTGCGCATCGCCAGCGCCGCCCTGTCGCGCTCGATCAACGCCCAGGCCGAACACTGGATCCGCCTCGGCATGCTCGCCGAGCTGCACCCCCAGGCCACTTACCAGGAATTGCTGCGCCAGCTGCTGCGCCAGGAACAAGCCAACCTCAAGGAACTGCTGCAATGAGCAAGGTGATACTCAAGGACGCCGCCCAACTGGCACTGATGCGCCGCGCCGGGCAGTTGCTGGCCCAGGTGTTCGCCGACCTCGACGGGTTCATCCGCCCTGGCGTGACCACGATGCAGATCAACGACCGCGCCGAAGCCTTCATCGTCGAAACCCTCAAGGCGCGCCCGGCGAGCAAGGGCCAGTACGACTTCCCCTATGCGCTGAACACCTCGGTGGACCATGTGGTGTGCCACGGCATGCCCAAGGTCGACGAGGTGCTCAAGGAAGGCTCTATCGTCAACGTCGACATCACCCTGGAACAGGGCGGCTACATCGCCGACTCGTCGAAAATGTATTGCCTGGGGCAGATCAGCGCAGACGCCCGGCGGCTGGTCGACACCACCTACGCCGCGCTCTGGAAAGGCATCGAACAGGTCCGCCCGGGCGCGACCCTGGGCGATATCGGCCACGCCATCCAGGCCCATGCCGAGGCCGCCGGCTACAGCGTGGTGCGCGAATACTGCGGGCATGGCATCGGCCAGCAGATGCACGAGGCGCCCGAGGTGCTGCACTTCGGCCAGCCCGGTTTTGGCATGAAGCTGCAGCCCGGGATGGTGTTCACCATCGAGCCGATGATCAACCAGGGCGGGCGCGGCACCCGCAGCCTGCGCGATGGCTGGACGGTGATCACCCGCGACCACAGCTTGTCGGCACAGTGGGAACATACCGTGGCGGTGACCGAGAGTGGCTATGAAGTCTTGACCCTGCGCGCGGAAGAACAGCGCCACTGAGCCCTCAAGTCAACGCCCCTACAGGGGACTGCACAGGCCTGAAAGCGCAACCCCACGCCGCCAACCATTGCATTACAATCCGCGCCAGTTCCCCCGAGCCTCAGGACCGACTTTCATGGAAGAATCCGCACAGCGCTGGCTGTTTGCCCTCTCCGCGCCCATGGCCGCGCTCAACGGCGCCAGCTACACCGCCGCCGAATACTACGAAGGCGAGGACCAGTCCGACCTGGAGCGCTGGTGGGGCATCAGCAACCGCGCACAACTGCTGGACATGCTCGGCATGGCCGACACCGGCCACGCCACCGAGGTGAGCGAGGCCTATTGGCAATACCAGCGCTGCCTGCCCAGCCAATGGCAAGCGCTGCTCGACGGGCTCAGCCCACGTGAGCGCGTCCGCCACGAATTCGCCGCGCGCACCTTCCCCGACTGCGGCCCGGGCGGCACCCGCGCCTGGGACCTGGGGCGCATGAGTTTCCTGCTGCGTGCCGGGGTCAAGAACGACCTGGTCAGCCGCGACGAAAGCCTCTACCTGCACTACCGCCTGGCCCTGCGCGCCCGCCATTACTACAACCGCTGGGACACCTACCTGGCCGGCTACCTGTTCGGCAAGGCGCTGTGGAACGTCAGCGACAGCAGCGACGAGACCTTCGCCGCCAACCTCGAACGCCAGGGCAGCGAGCACTGGAACCGCTGCATCCTGCTCAACCTGCGCCACGGCGCCCATGAACTGCTCGCCGGCCTGCCCTGGGACCTGCAACTGCCCGAACCGGAACGCCCCAACACGCTGGAAGAGGATTGCTGGTCATGAGCTGCTGGATTCGTCTGGGGATCGACCCCACCAACGACCTCGACGCCATCCGCCTGGCCTACCGTGGCCGGCTGCCAGCCCACCACCCCGAAACCGACCCGGAAGGTTTCAAGGCCCTGCGTGCGGCCTATGACGAAGCCCTGCGCCTGGCCCGCGAGCAAGAGGCCACGGCAGCTGATGCCAACGAGCAGCCGGCCGAGGAAGCCGCCGCGCACCCGGCGCTGCTCAGCTTCCACACCCTGCTCGAGGAGCCGGCCCTGCGCTTCGACCCGCAGGCCTGGCAGCGCTACATCGCCGAGCTGGACGAGCTGCCGCTGGACGAGCTGGACGAACTGAGCTGGCAATTGCTGCGTGCCCTGTACGACTGCGGCCCGCTTTCGCACCAGTGCGCGGGCATGCTGGCCCGTCGCCTGGCCTGGGATCAGCAACTGCTGCGCCTGGAAGACCCGCAACCGGTGGAAGCCTTCCTGCGCCGGCTGGACGAACCGGACCCGTTCGACACCGGGCTGATGCGTGACTGGCCACCGACTGCGCAAATGGAAACCTTGTGGTACCTGCGCAGCCTGGAGCACTGCTTCACCCAGCGCCCGCTGTTCGAATACGAGCAGTTCGCCAGTGTGCACACCTGCCTGGCGATACCCAATGACCAAGCCCTGGTAGAGCGCCTGATGGTGCAATTCAGCCAGGCCGGCATCGCCAGCAGCACCTTCCATGGCCTGCTGCAGGAGCGCTTGCAGCAAGCGCCCGACGACGCCGACCTGCTCTACCTGCTGGCCCGCCAGGCCGATGCCCTGGGCGCCGAACAACAGGCCCTGGACTGCTGGCTGCGGCTGTACCGTGAGCATCGGCATCCACAGGCCGAACGCTGGTTGCTCGACCTGTGCGCGCGCCATCAACCCCAGCGCCTGCCGCTGCTGATCCAGGCCTTCGACCTGCAGCACACGCCCGTCGCCTGGCCCGCCGAGCTGGCCGACCCGGCCCAGGCCTGGGGAAGCCCGGGGCAATCGCCGCAGACCCTGGCGCGCTGGGCCGAAGCGGCGCGCCTTGAGCTGGGCGGCATCGCCGCCACCTTCGTCGACTGGCGCCTGGACGGCGACGACGAACTGCCGCTGCTGGCCTGGTTGCTGCAAGAGCAAGACGAGCATGCCCTGCACCAGCGCTACTGGCAGGCCTGGGCCTTGCAACGTGGTGAAGCCGAATTGCTGGGCCAGATCCTCGCCCAACACCCGAGCGAAGACCCGCTCGACGCTTTGATTCTCGAAGGTTTCCAGCGCCAGGCCGCGCAGCAACTGCACTGGCTGTCACACGCCCCGGTATGCCAGGCGCTGGCGCTGTATTGTGCCGACACCCTGCCAGGCGCCGAACTGCCCGCCGCCCTGACCGAAGACGCGATTCACCCGGTTTGCCGCGAGTGGCTGCGGCGCCTGCGCTGCTACTCGGCCCAGGCGGTGTACGAACTCAACAATCACTTCAACATGCCACGCATGTTCACCGTGCCGTTCGCCCTGCAACTGCAGGGCCGCCTGGCCGAGGACGGCGTGGTGTTGCCGGCGATGCCCGAGGGCGAAGCGCTATGGCAATGGCACCGCCAGCAGTTGTTCATGCTGGCCATGATCGACCAGCCGACCCGCTGGCTGGCGCTGATCGACCCGGCCTTGCCCGGCCAGTTGCAGTACCCGCAGGAGCATCCGTTCGCCGCTACCCATGCCTTGCTGTTGCGCCACCCAAGCGGCGGCCTGCTCGGCAGCCTGGACACCAGCGACCCGCTGCAGGCTCAGGTCGCAGCGCGCATGGCGAACCTGCAACAGGCGCTGAACAGCGACCGCCTGCCGAGCGCCAGGCAACTGGCGCAATGCCTGGACAACGATGACGGCTCTGTGCTGGCGAAGAACCCGCTGGGCTACCTGCTGTTTTGCGCAGTGCTGTACAACGACCGCTCGCTTGACGAGGCGCTGCGTAGCCAACTGCGCGAGCGGCTTGAGGCGATACAGGTAACGGGCGACTGGTTCGCGCCCTGGCGCGCTGACCTGCTCAAGGGCAAGACTCGCACGGTACCAAACTGGGTGCTGCGCGAGCATGGCATCGACAGGCGCCTGATGAGCGACCTGCTGGAGGCCCTGGACGCTCTGCTGGAGCGCTGCACACGCCCCACAACCCGCGTACTGCGCGCCCTGCAAAAGCACAAGGACAACCCGCGTGAGCACCTGGGCCTGCGCTGCGCAATCATGGCCCTGCTGGGCTGGTCCGAGCGCATGCTGCTCAAAGACCTGCAGTACAAACCCGTGCCGTTCTGGGCCGTGTGGAAGCTCAACAGCCGCCTGGACCGCACAGGCTTCGGCCTGCACCTGGTGGCCATCGCCCTGTGCTACAGCCTCATGCTGACGGTGCCAGCGCTGATGGTGGTGGTCATCGGGTTGTTGATCAGTGCCTTGCTCAGGCGCTTGCGCGATCTGGGTAGGGGCATCCCCTCGCTGGTCCTGCTGGTGCTGCTCAGCCGCCTGCTGCCGGTAGTGCCATTGTTGTTGCTGGGCCTGCCCGGCGACCGGCTGCCGAACCGCTATGGCTCGGCGCCGGGGCTGCCGGGGCTGCTGGACGACAGCCTGCAGGCCACCCTGCGGCGCCTCAACGGTCAGTAGCGCAGTTCGTCGAGCGCCTGGCTCAAGGCCTGGCGCTCGCGGTTGATCTCGCTGGCCTGCTGGCGGGCCAGCACGTTGTTGAAGGCATCCAGCCAGCCGCCGATCAGCTCGCGTTCATCGCCCAGGCTCTGCATCCAGGCGCGTTCAAGGCGAGCCAGCAGGGTGCGGTTGGGCAGGGTGTCGCGCGGGTGGATCTTCAGCTTGGCCAGGCGCTCCTGGCTGGCCTGGCGTGCGTCAGCATCCAGCCCGGTGGGGCTGCGGTCGATGCTGTGGCTGTGCTTCTGGCCGCTTTCAAGGAAGGTCACATCCACTTCCAGCAGGCCATTGATGTCGTAGCTGAAACGCACATCCAGCGGTTGGATCTGACCGGTCTGCTGCAGCGGGATTTCGAAACTGTCGACCAGGATGTTGTCGCGCACCCACGGCCGCTCGCCCTGGTACACGGCAATACGGACGAATTTCTGCTCGGCATGGCTACTGTAGAAGCGCTGCACCTTGGAGGTGGGGATCACCGTATTGCGCTCGATGATCGGCGAGAACGCGCCGGTGACGTCTTCGCCCCGCGAAGAAGCAATACCCAGGGTGTAGGGGCAGACATCGGTCAGGATCAGCTCGTCGATGGCCGCGTCACGGGCCTTGCAGGCGGCCTGGCTGGCGGCGCCGAGGGCGACGATGGTGTCCGGGTCCAGATGCCGGTACGGCAGGCGGCCGAACAGCTTGGCCACCAGTTGCTGCACCTGCGGCATGCGCGTGGCGCCGCCGACCAGCACCAGGCTGTCCAGCTCCCGTGGGCTCAGCCGGGCATCGCGCAGGGCCTGCTCGATGGGGGTGCGAACCCGCGCCAGCAACGGCGCCCAGATGGCTTGCAGCTTGAGTTCGTCGAGCACCCATTCGCGGGCCTGGCCATCACCATTCCAGTTCAGCGTGCAGTTGCCCTCACCCGCTTCGCGTTTGAGCTGTTCGATGGCATCGCGCAGGCTGGCCAGGGCCTGGCCTTCGAGGTCTTCGAGGGTGAGGTTCCAGTCGCGCAGGCAGGCCAGCAGCAAGGCTTCGGTGAAGTCTTCACCGCCCAGGTAGTTGTCGCCGGTGGAAGCATGCACCTCGATGAGCGGCAGCGCGTACTCCAGCACCGTGACGTCGAAGGTGCCGCCGCCCAGATCGAACACCAGGGTGCGCTCGAACTTCTGCTCGTGCAGGCCGTAGGCCATGGCGGCGGCAGTCGGCTCGTTGATCAGGCGTTGCACGGTCAAACCGGCCAGCTCGGCGGCGAACAGCGTGCGCTTGCGTTGCTCGTCGCTGAAATAGGCCGGCACCGAGATCACCGCCTCGCTCACCGGGCAGCCCAGGTAGGCTTCGGCATCCTGCTTCAGTGCGCCCAGCACCAGGGCCGACAACTCTTCCGGCGTGAAGCGGTGCTCGCCCAGCGCATAGCGCTTGTCACTGCCCATGAAGCGCTTGAACGCGGCGGCGGTAAGCTGTGGGTGGGTGGTCAGGCGCGCCCGTGCGGCCTGCCCGACAAGGATGCTGCCATCCTCATCGATGCTCACCACCGACGGGGTCAGCACTTCGCCAAGGGCGTTGGGGATCAGTTGTGCGGCGCCATCGCGCCAGACGGCAATCAGGCTGTTGGTGGTACCAAGGTCGATACCGAGTAGGGGCGTGGGCTGGGTCGCGGAGGGAGAGAGGCTGGCATCCTGCATGGTCGGTCTCGTGCTGGCGATAAGAACCGGCGCACGGCCTGCTGGCCACTTGCGGCGGACAGGGGATTCTGACCGGTCCGGCGCACCGGCGAAGGCCAGAAACAAAAAAAGCGACCCTAAGGTCGCTTTTTCTGTTGCTTCAGGGTGTTCAGTGGGCCCTGAAGCTTAATATGGCGCGGCGGACGGGACTCGAACCCGCGACCCCCGGCGTGACAGGCCGGTATTCTAACCGACTGAACTACCGCCGCGCTATACATCGAGTGGTGGGTGATGACGGGATCGAACCGCCGACCCTCTGCTTGTAAGGCAGATGCTCTCCCGGCTGAGCTAATCACCCTTCGTCTCGGTGTGGTGCGCATTCTACGGAGGAGCCTGTACCCTGGCAAGCACTTTTTTAAATTTTTTTGAATAATTTTCAAGGACCTAGCGCAGCCGCTGTTTTCTTCCTTTATAAGGTCGTGCTGGCCCTCTGACAGGGTTGGCCTGAACCCACCGCTCGGAGAATAATGCCCGCCTTATGTATTAAGGAGAGATTGCCCCCCATGTGGTTCAAGAACCTGCTGACCTACCGCCTGACCCAGGATGTCCCGTTCGAGCCTGAAGCACTGGAAGCTGCCCTGGCCAGCAAGCCGGCCCGCCCCTGCGCCAGCCAGGAACTGACCACTTATGGTTTCGTCGCCCCGTTCGGCAAGGGCGAGGACGCGCCACTGGTGCACGTCAGCGGTGAGTTCATGCTGATCGCCGCGCGCAAAGAAGAACGCATCCTGCCCAGCAGCGTGGTCAACGATGCGGTAAAGGAAAAAGTCGAAGAGATCGAGACCGAGCAGATGCGCAAGGTCTACAAGAAGGAACGCGACCAGATCAAGGACGAGATCATCCAGGCCTTCCTGCCGCGCGCCTTTATCCGCCGCTCGATGATCTTCGCCGCCATCGCCCCGCGCCAGGGCCTGATCCTGGTCAACTCGGCCAGCGCCAAGCGTGCCGAAGACCTGCTGTCGACCCTGCGTGAAGTGATGGGCTCGCTGCCGGTGCGCCCGGTGAGCGTCAAGATCGCCCCGGTGGCGACCATGACCGAATGGGTCAAGGCCCAGGCGCCGGCTGCAGACTTCTATGTGCTCGACGAATGCGAGCTACGCGACCAGGCCGAAGACGGTGGCATCGTGCGTTGCAAACGCCAGGACCTGACCGGCGAGGAAATCCAGCTGCACCTGAGCACCGGCAAGGTGGTCACGCAACTGGCCCTGGCCTGGCAGGACAAGCTGTCGTTCGTGCTCGACGACAAGACCGTGATCAAGCGCCTGAAGTTCGAGGAGCTGCTGCAGGAGCAGGCCGAACAGGACGGCGGTGACGAAGCCCAGCAACAGTTCGATGCCAGCTTCCTGCTGATGATGATGACCTTCAACGAGTTCCTGCCGGCGCTGTTCGAGGCGCTGGGTGGCGAGGAGATTCCGCAAGGGGTCTGAGTTTCCTCAACTGCCGGTGTCGGCCTCACCATGGAGGCTGTTGGCGCCGGCCTATTCGCGGGTGAACCCGCTCCCACAGGTTCTGTAGATAACCTGTGGGAGCGGGTTTACCCGCGAATAGGCCTCTGAAAAATACAATGAGAACTCGACAGACAGAAGGACCTGCCCCCATGCGCGCCCTCGCCGCCCTCAGCCGCTTCGTCGGCAACACCTTCGCCCTGTGGGTGCTGGTGTTCGCCTGCCTGGCCTTCCTCATGCCGCAGTGGTTCATCGCCCTGAAGGTGGCCATCGTGCCGCTGCTGGGCTTGGTGATGTTCGGCATGGGCCTGACCCTCAAGCTCGACGACTTCGCCGCCCTCGCCCGCCAGCCCTGGCGGGTAGCGCTGGGGGTGGTGGCGCACTTCGTGATCATGCCCGGTGTGGCCTGGCTGCTGTGCCAGCTGTTTCACCTGCCGCCGGAGATCGCCGTGGGCGTTATCCTGGTCGGCTGCTGCCCGAGCGGCACGGCGTCCAACGTGATGGTGTGGCTGTCGAAGGGCGACCTGGCACTGGCGGTGGCGATCGCGGCGGTGACCACCCTGCTCGCACCGCTGCTCACCCCTGCCTTGATCTGGTTCCTGGCTTCGGCCTGGCTGCCGGTTTCGTTCATGGACATGTTCTGGTCGATCCTGCAGCTGGTCATGCTGCCGATCGTGCTTGGCGTGTTGGCCCAGCGCCTGCTCGGCGCGCGGGTGCACGCGGCGGTGCAAGTGCTGCCGCTGGTGTCGGTGGTGAGCATCGTGATGATCGTCTGCGCGGTGGTGGCGGCCAGCCAGGCGAAAATTGCCGAATCGGGCCTGCTGATCATGGCGGTGGTGATCCTGCACAACAGCTTCGGCTTTTTGCTCGGTTACCTCACCGGCAAGCTGTGCAAGCTGCCACTGGCCCAGCGCAAGTCGCTGGCGCTGGAGGTGGGCATGCAGAACTCGGGGTTGGGCGCGGCGCTGGCGGCGGCGCATTTTTCGCCCCTGGCGGCGGTGCCAAGCGCGCTGTTCAGCGTGTGGCACAACATCTCCGGGGCGTTGCTGTCGACCTGGTTCAGGCGGATGGAGGAGCCTTCGCCCGGGGTTGAGAGCACCGCCTCTGTCAGCAATTGATGTTGCCTGCTCCGGCCTCATCGCCGGAAAGCCGGCTCCCACACCGGTTTGCCGGCGATGAGGCAACCACCGATCCCTGAGACTTGCCCCGGCCTCGGCAAATGGGCAATATAGTGCGCACTGTGAGGACGACCTCACGACGCTGCGCGTGATCGTATCGGGGACGGCCCCATCATTAATAGATGGAGACACACCATGTCCTGGATCATCCTGTTCTTCGCCGGCCTGTTCGAAGTTGGCTGGGCTGTCGGCCTCAAGTACACCGACGGCTTTACCCGCCCCCTGCCCACCGTACTAACCGTCGGCGCCATGGTCATCAGCCTTGGCTTGCTGGGCCTGGCCATGAAAGAGCTGCCGCTGGGTACCGCCTACGCCATCTGGACCGGCGTGGGCGCCGTGGGTACCGTCATTGCCGGGATCATCCTGTTCGGTGAATCCATGGCGCTGATCCGCCTGGCCAGTGTTGCCCTGATCATCACCGGCCTGGTTGGCCTGAAGGTCAGCGCCAGCTGACCTTGCGCCTTATCCCTTCCTAACGCACATCGCCGCGCAGCAGGCTCACCTGCTCGCGCAGCGCTTCGGGCTGCGCCGCTTCCACCGGGATGGCGGCGCCTGCCACGAGGGTCACCCGCGACCACAGGCGCTTGAAAAAGCCCTTGTTCGGATCGCGACTGAAGAAGCTGCCCCACAGCCCCTGCAACGCCAGCGGAATCACCGGCACCGGTGTTTCCGAAAGAATCCGGCTGACCCCACCCTTGAACACATCGATCTCGCCGTCGGCACTGAGCTTGCCCTCGGGGAAGATACACACCAACTCGCCCTCGGCCAGGTACTGCTTGATGCGGGCGAAGGCCCGTTCATAGATCACTTCGTCCTCGCCGCGCCCGGCGATGGGGATGGTGCCGGCGGTGCGGAAGATGAAGTTGAGCACCGGCAGGTTGTAGATCTTGTAGTACATGACAAAGCGGATCGGCCGGCGAATGGCGCCGCCGATCAGCAGCGCATCGACGAACGACACGTGGTTGCACACCAGCAATGCCGCACCTTCATTGGGAATACGCTCAAGCTCGCGGTGCTGCACCCGGTACATCGAGTGGCTGAGCAGCCAGATCAGGAAGCGCATGGTGAATTCCGGCACGATGCGGAAGATGTAGGCGTTGACCGCGATGTTGAGCAGCGACACCACCAGGAACAGCTGCGGGATGCTCAGCTTGGCCAGGCTCAACAGGACGATGGTGACGATCGCCGACACCACCATGAACAGCGCATTGAGGATGTTGTTGGCGGCGATTACCCGGGCCCGCTCGCCTTCGGCGGTACGTGCCTGGATCAAGGCGTACAGCGGCACTATATAGAAGCCGCCGAAGATGCCCAGGCCGACGATCGAGGCCATGATCCACCAGGCCTGGCTCATGCCCAGCAGGTCCAGCCAACTGTGCGGCGCCGCGCCTGCCGGCACATCGCCCGAATGCCACCACCAGAGCAGGCCGAACAAGGTCAGGCCGAACGAGCCGAACGGCACCAGGCCGATTTCCACCTTGCGCCCGCTGAGGCGTTCGCACAGCAGCGAGCCCACCGCGATGCCCACCGAGAACAGGGTCAGCACCAGGGTCACCACGGTCTCGTCGCCGTGCAGCCAGTCCTTGGCGTAGGCCGGGATCTGCGTGAGGTAGATGGCGCCGACGAACCAGAACCACGAGTTGCCGACGATCGAGCGCGACACCGCCGGGGTCTGCCCCAGGCCCAGGCGCAGGGTGGCCCAGGACTGCTTGAAGATGTTCCAGTCGAGTTTCATTTCCGGTGCCGCTGCCGCCGCCCGCGGGATCCAGCGGCTGGCCAGGTA
Organism: Pseudomonas sp. ES1; assembly: GCF_050586605.1. Taxonomy (NCBI): domain Bacteria; kingdom Pseudomonadati; phylum Pseudomonadota; class Gammaproteobacteria; order Pseudomonadales; family Pseudomonadaceae; genus Pseudomonas; species Pseudomonas sp. ES1. Next base: position 18,716 of record NZ_JBOBDM010000022.1, read on the forward strand.
GCCGAGCACGGCAGTGCCGACCACCCCACCGGCCACCACCGTGGCGTAGCTGGAAGCCGACATCATCACCCCGGCGCCGATGGTGCCGGCGAGGATCGCCAGGAAGGTGCCCATCTCCACCAGGCCGTTGCCGCCCACCAGTTCTTCTTCACGCAGGGCCTGGGGCAGGATCGAGTACTTCACCGGGCCGAACAGCGCCGAGTGGGTGCCCATGGCGAACAGCGTCAGCAACATGAGCTCCAGGTGGCTGGTGATGAAACCGATGGCACCGACAGCCATGATCACGATCTCGGCCAGCTTGATCGCGCGGATCAGCCGGTCCTTGGCGAACTTCTCACCGAACTGCCCGGCCAGCGCCGAGAACAGGAAGAACGGCAGGATGAACAGCAAGGCGCAGAGGTTGACCCAGATCGAGCGGTCGCCTTCCAGGCTCAGCTTGTAGAGGATCGCCAGGATCAACGACTGCTTGAACAGGTTGTCGTTGAACGCGCCCAGCGACTGGGTAATGAAGAACGGCAAAAAGCGCCGCTTGCCGAGCAGGGTGAATTGCGAGGGGTGACTCATCGTCCGTGTACCTGTTTGGGCTTTGTCATTGGAGGCACGTTCAGCGCATAAAGCCACAAATCTGCACGGGAATGGACGATGAAGGCAAGCCCGTTGGCCGGCACGATGGAACGGCAACCGCGAAGCTGGCAGACTGCCGCCCCTCAGCAACACGGAAGGTGCGCCCCTTGGGGCCGAACTGAACAGGGATGAAGGCCAGCCATTGATTCAATTGAATACCCACAACGCCCGGCTCAAGCGCACGCTGCAGGCGGCCAGCCACACCGCACGCACGGCCACGACCAAGCAGCAACTGCTGGTCGCCGTGGACGCCATGGCCGCCTTTTACGGCAACATGCAGTTCGACAACCGCTTGCCCTGGCTGATTGCCCTGCTCTGTGGGCCTCTGGCGATTGCCAGCATCGCGGGCTACTTGCAGGCGTACGAGCCGCTGCTGGCGCCGCTGGCCAATCTGCTGGGCCAGAGCCTGCCGCAGCTTACATCCAACCTCTCGCTCGGCCTGCTCGGCGCCGCTGCGATCAGCCTGATCGTCCTTTACCAGCGCAGGAAGCTCATCCCCAATCTTGCCCACGACCTGGCCGAGCGCTCCAGCCTGATCACCGCCGGCCTGCAGGAAATCCCGGTGACCGACAGCCAGTTGCTCGTGGCCCTGCAAGCCGAGTTTCGCGACTATGTGCGCGGCAACCACAAACGCTTCCTGCGCCGCGCCGTGCAGGGCCACTATCAAGGCCGGCTGCACAGCTTCAATTACCGCTGGTACCACCTGCATTACGTGGACAAGCAGACCCACCAGGAAACCGAGTCCGATGGCAAAGGCGGCACTACCTCGAAAACCGTGACCTCCTATCAGGAATACGATCGCTACAGCCTGGTGATCGACTTCCCTTGGGTGCAGGGCATCGCCCTGGGCGGCGGTAGCGGCGGCCGCTCATCCATGGTCGACATGGAGCACCGCTTCAAGACCGCATCGAGCGACTTCGACCGCGCCTTCAGCCTCACCGGCAGCTCGACCATGGCCTGCGCCCGCTTCGCCAAGCCGGTGACGGTGCTGCACCTGCTCGACCTGCACCGCCAGCTTGATACGCCCAACCTGGAGTTCTCGCAGCACGGGCGCCTGTGCCTGAGCAGCAACGACAACCCGCTCGCTTTCAAGCTGACTTGCGAGCTGACCCGCGCGAGCGATTTCCGCTTGCTGATCGACCACGGCGTGCACCTGCCACAGCTCAGCACCCTGCTCGACGCCGTGCACACCCTGGCCGAGCAGCACGACGACAATTTCACTGCGCCTACCCCGGCACAGCTACAGACGGAGCACTGACATGGACCTTTTCGCCCTTATCCTGCTGGCCGTGCTGATTGGCGTGCCGCTGATCGTCATCAGCCTGTACAACGGCATCGTCGGCAACCATAACCGGGTCAAACGCGCCTGGGCCGATGTGCTGACCTATGAGCGGCAGAAGACCAAGGTGCTCGATGCGCTGCAAGAGCAAGCCGGCCTGTACCGCGACCATGAACAAGGCGTGCTGGCCGGGATCACCCGCCTGCGCAGCGCCATTGCCGAGCTGCCTGTCGAGGCGGACGGCAAGACCCTGGCCAAGGCCGAGGACGCCACCCGCTCGCTGCTCGGCGGGCTGCGCGTGGCCTTCGAGGCCTACCCCGAGCTCAAGGCCTCGGAGCTGATGAACAACCTCATGCGTGAAATCGCCGAGCAGCAACAGAACGTCGGCGCGGCCATCGTGATCTTCAACGGCGAAGTGGAGCGCTTCAACAACGGCATCCAGATGTTCCCAGGCTCCTTGGTCAACAGCGTGATGAACAAGCATGCCGCCGTCACCCCGTTCACCGATATCCAGGCCGCCAGCGCCTTCGACTACACACCCAACCTGTAAGGCCGATCAGCGCTGGGCAATGCACGGCGACACGAACAGCTCGCCGCGCCACGCCCCGCGCAAGGTGCGGCTGGCCACCAGGGCCCAGAGCATGGCCAGCGCCACCACCAGCACCTGACCGAACACGCTGAAGAAGCCGAGCTGCAGCCAGGCCGCCAGTTTCAGAGTGGCCAGGCAGTACACCCCCAGCGGGAAGGTGAAGCCCCACCAGCCCAGGTTGAACGGCATGCCCTGGCGCATGTAGCGCAGGGTGATCAGCACCGCCGTCAGCAACCACCACAAGCCCGCGCCCCACAACACGATGCCGGCCACCAGGCCCAGGCCACGGGCCACCTCGCCCAGGCTGCCCAGGCCATTGGCGGCGAACACCGCCGGCGCGTCGCCACCGAGCACCAGCATGCCCAGCGCACCGGTGCCGATCGGGCCCAGGGCCAGCCAGCTGGAGGCCGCCATGTTGGCCGGCGGCAGTTTGTGCAAGGCCATGCGCAGCATGAGGATGGTGAGGATGCTGAACGCCACCGGCAGCGACACCGCCCACATCACATAGCTGGTGATGACCACCAGAAACTGTGCGTGAGCGTCCGTCAGGTGCGGCGCCAGCAGCCCGCCGCTGGCGGCGGCGACTTCGGCAGCCACCACCGGCAGCAGCCACACCGCGGTCATCTGGTCGATGCTGTGCTCCTGGCGGGTGAACATCAGGTAGGGGATGGCCACCCCGCACAGCAGCGCCAGGCCCACATCCAACCACCACAGGCCCTCGACCCACGGCACCAGCGCCTCGCCCCAGCGCGCCAGGCCGAACACCAGCGCGCCATTGAGGATGGTGGCCAGCCCCATGGGGATGGTGCCGAAGAACATCGACACGGTGGAGTGGGCGAAAATACGCCGGGCCTCGTCGAAGAACAGCACCCAGCGGGCGCCATACAAGACACAGAACAAGACGAACAGGCCAATGGTCAGCCACCACAGCCCTTCGGCCAGGCTGTCCAGCAGCGGGATGTGCAACTGGTGAAAGGCCAGTGCCAGCACGCCGGTACCCATGGTCGCGGCGAACCAGTTGGGGGTGAACTGGCGGATCACCTCGCGGGGATGGGCCAATTGGCTGAACGGGCGCCATGAAGGTGCGCGGGTCTGGGTGCATGGCATGGGCTGTCTCCTGGCCTTGTGTAAGGTGGATTCATCTTATGCCTTTGAAGAATATCTATATAACGGGTAATTTCTCTATCTGTTATCGATTTTAAAGATATAGCCCATGGCATGCCGGCTGGCATATGCTTGGCCGCTAACAAAGACAAGGATCCGTCGATGCTGCGCGCCCTTAAAAGCTACCCTGCCACCGTCCGCCTGCTGCTGCTCACCACCTTCACCCTGACCACGGCCCGGGCGATCACCCTGCCCTACCTGGTGGTTTACCTGTCCGCGCACATGGCCCTGTCGATCGGCCAGACGGGCCTGCTGGTCGGTGGCGCGATGTTCCTGGCATCGTTGCTGAGCCTCTATGGCGGGCACCTGGTCGACACCCTGCGCAGCCACACGCTGATCGTGACCAGCGCGCTGGTGTTCGCCCTGGCCATCGCGGGGATGGTGGCAAGTACTTCGGCAGTGCTGTTCTTCTGTTTCCTGGTGGTGGCCAACCTGGCCCAGACCGTGGTCGACATTGCCGCCAAGGCGGGGTTCTGCGCCTTGCTGCCCGAAGACCAGCGCGGCGAGGTGTTCGCCATCAAGTACACCTTCAACAACATCGCCTGGGCCGCCGGGCCGATGCTCGGGGTGCTGCTGATCGAAGCCGATGACCACCTGCCGTTCCTGGTGTCGGCACTGATTGGCCTGGGCCTGAGCCTGGTTTATCACCGCCTGGGCGAACGCGGCCTGTCGAGCCAGGGTGAGCACGCGCCGGCGACAGGCTTCATCCAGGTCGCCCTGGGCATGCTGCGCGACCGGCGTTTGGTGTGCTTCACCCTGGGCGGCGTGCTCAGCGCCGTGGTGTTCGGGCAGTTCACCGCCTACCTGTCGCAGTACCTGGTGGTGAGCATCCACGACCCCGCCGAAGTGGCGCGGCTAGTGGGCTACCTGGTGACCACCAACGCCCTCACGGTGATCGCCCTGCAGTACCTGATTGGCCGACGCATGGCCCGCCAGCACCTGATGCCCTGGCTGATGGCCGGCATGGCCATGTTCGTCGCCGGGCTGCTGGGGTTTTCCCTGGCCGGCTCGGCAGTGGCCTGGTGCCTGGCCATGCTGGTGTTCACCTTGGGCGAAATCATCGTCATCCCCGCCGAATTCATGTTCATCGACCTGATCGCGCCGGAACATCTGCGGGGGATCTATTACGGCGCGCAGAACCTCTCCAACCTGGGCGCGGGGCTGGGGCCGATGCTGGTGGGCCTGGCCCTGGGGTACATGGCGCCAGCGTCGGTGTTCTATCTGTTGATCGGGTCGGTGGTGCTGGCGGCGGTGTTCTACTGGTTGGGCACGCGCGGGGCGCAACAGCCCTAGGCTACCTATCAGGGCCCTATCGCTGGCAAGCCAGCTCCCACAGGTTCCGCGCATTTCTTGGGGCAAGCACTGTACTTGTGGGAGCTGGCTTGCCAGCGAAGGGACCGTACAGGCTGACTGTACTGCCTGCGACGTCCTGCCACTGCGACCAACGTCGGCGCTGACGAACCCGCCCCTGCGTGCCAGACTGATTGATCGTGACCGCGTTTCATTTTTTGCTCCGGAGTTTGCATGTCGTTGTCCAGCGGGCTGATCGCCGTGGTCGCCCTGGCCTATATGGCCATCATGTTCGCCATCGCCTTCTACGGCGACCGCCGCAGCACCCCGTTGCCGCCCAAGCTGCGTGCCTGGGTGTACAGCCTGTCGCTGGCGGTGTACTGCACCAGCTGGACCTTCTTCGGCGCGGTCGGCCAGGCCGCCGAGCAATTGTGGGCGTTCCTGCCGATCTACCTGGGCCCGGTGCTGCTGCTGATCTTCGCGCCCTGGGTGCTGCAGAAGATGGTGCTGATCAGCAAGCAGCAGAACATCACCTCGATCGCCGACTTCATCGCCGCCCGCTACGGCAAGTCGCAAACCCTCGCCGTGGTGGTGGCGCTGATCTGCCTGGTCGGGGTGCTGCCCTACATCGCCCTGCAGCTCAAGGGCATCGTGCTGGGGGTGAACCTGCTGATCGGCGCCAACGCCGACGCCACCGGCAGCCGCGTACAGGACACCGCGCTGGTGGTGTCGCTGGTGCTGGCGCTGTTCGCCATCGTCTTCGGCACGCGCAGCCTGGACGTCACCGAGCACCACCGTGGCATGGTCCTGGCGATCGCCTTCGAGTCGCTGGTCAAGCTGCTGGCGTTCCTCGCCGTGGGCGCCTTCGTGGTGTTCAACCTGTACGACGGGTTCGACGACCTGTTCACCCAGGCGCGCCAGTCGGTGCACCTGGAAAGCTACTGGCAGGAGACCATCAACTGGCCGTCGATGGTGGTGCAGACCGCCGTGGCGATGATGGCGATCATCTGCCTGCCCCGGCAGTTCCACGTCACCGTGGTGGAGAATATCGAGCCCCAGGACATGCGCCTGGCACGTTGGGTGTTCCCGCTGTACCTGGCCCTGGCCGCGCTGTTCGTCGTGCCCATCGCCCTGGCCGGGCAGATGCTGCTGCCGGGCGCGGTGATCTCCGACTCGTTCGTGATCAGCCTGCCGTTGGCCGAAGCCCACCCGAGCCTGGCGCTGCTGGCCTTTATCGGCGGCGCCTCGGCGGCCACCGGCATGGTCATCGTCGAGGCCGTGGCGCTGTCGACCATGGTCTCCAACGACATGCTGCTGCCCTGGCTGCTGCGCCGCAACAACGCCGAGCGGCCGTTCGAAGCGTTCCGCCACTGGATGCTCTCGGTACGCCGGGTGACCATCGTGGTGATCCTGCTGCTGGCCTATGTGAGCTACCGCTTGCTCGGCTCCACCGCCAGCCTGGCGACCATCGGCCAGATCGCCTTCGCCGCCGTGACCCAGCTCACCCCGGCCATGCTCGGCGCGCTGTACTGGAAACAGGCCAACCGCCGCGGCGTGTTTGCAGGCCTGGCCGCCGGCATCTTCCTGTGGTTCTACACCCTGGTACTGCCGATCGCCGCCCACAGCCTGGGTTGGTCGCTGTCGCTGTTCCCGGGGCTGGCCTGGCTGCACGGCAACCCGCTGGACCTGCCGATCACCCCGCTCACCCAAGGCGTGGTGCTGTCGCTGGCGGGCAACTTCACCCTGTTCGCCTGGGTCTCGATCCTGTCGCGCACGCGGGTCTCGGAGCACTGGCAGGCCGGGCGCTTCATCGGCCAGCAGACCAGCGCCCGCCCCAGCAGCAAACCGCTGCTGGCCGTACAGATCGACGACCTGCTCAACCTGGCCGCGCGCTTCGTCGGCGAAGAGCGTGCCCGGCAGAGCTTCATCCGCTTCGCTTACCGCCAGGGCAAGGGCTTCAACCCCAACCAGAACGCCGACGGTGACTGGATCGAACACACCGAGCGCCTGCTCGCCGGGGTACTCGGCAGCTCGTCGACCCGCGCCGTGGTCAAGGCGGCCATCGAAGGCCGCGAGATGCAGCTCGAGGACGTGGTGCGCATCGCCGACGAGGCCAGCGAGGTGCTGCAGTTCAACCGTGCGTTGCTGCAGGGCGCCATCGAGAACATCAACCAGGGCATCAGCGTGGTCGACCAGAACCTGCACCTGGTGGCCTGGAACCGGCGCTACCTGGAGCTGTTCAACTACCCTGACGGGCTGATCAGCGTCGGCCGGCCGATTGCCGACATCATCCGCTACAACGCCGAGCGCGGCCTGTGCGGCCCGGGCGAGGCGCAGGTCCATGTGGCCCGGCGCCTGCACTGGATGCGCCAGGGCCGCGCGCACTCCTCCGAGCGGCTGTTCCCCAATGGCCGGGTGATCGAGCTGATCGGCAACCCGATGCCCGGCGGCGGTTTCGTCATGAGCTTCACCGACATCACCCCGTTCCGCGAAGCCGAGCAGGCCCTGCGTGACGCCAACGAAGGCCTGGAGCAGCGGGTGGCCGAGCGTACCCACGAGCTGTCGCAGCTCAACCAGGCACTCACCGAAGCCAAGAGCCGCGCCGAGGCCGTCAGCCAGTCCAAGACTCGCTTCCTCGCTGCCGTGAGCCACGACCTGATGCAGCCGCTGAATGCCGCGCGGCTGTTCTCCGCCGCGCTGTCGCAGCAGGCCGAGGGCATGAACGACGAAGCCCGGCAACTGGTGCAGCACATGGACAGCTCGCTGCGCTCGGCCGAAGAGCTGATCAGCGACCTGTTGGACATCTCGCGCCTGGAAAACGGCAAGGTCACCCCCGACGTCAAAGCCTTTGCCCTCAACGAGCTGTTCGACACCCTCGGTGCCGAGTTCAAGCTGCTGGCCGCCGAAAAAGGCCTGGCGTTCCGCCTGCGCGGCAGCCGCCTGCGGGTGGACAGCGACATGAAGCTGCTGCGCCGGGTACTGCAGAACTTCCTCACCAACGCCCTGCGCTATGGCAAGGGCCCGATCCTGCTGGGCGTGCGGCGCCAGGGCGAGCGGCTGTGGCTGGAGGTGTGGGACCGCGGCCCGGGCATCGCCGACGACAAGCTGGCGGTGATCTTCCAGGAATTCAAACGCCTGGACAGCCACCAGACCCGCGCCGAAAAAGGCCTGGGCCTGGGCCTGGCGATTGCCGATGGCTTGTGCCGGGTACTGGGCCATCGGCTGGAAGTCCGCTCCTGGCCGGGCAAGGGCAGCGTGTTCCGGGTCAGCGTGCCGATTGCCCGCAGCGCCGCACCGGCGGCGCCGGCACCAATGGAGCAGCCAGGCCAGCCGCTGGCCGGGCTGCAGGTGCTGTGCGTGGACAACGAAGACAGCATCCTGATCGGCATGAACAGCCTGCTCAGCCGCTGGGGCTGCCAGGTGTGGACCGCCCGCAACCAGGCCGAATGCGAGGCGCTGCTGGCCAAGGGGCTGCGCCCGCACCTGGCGCTGGTGGACTACCACCTGGACGATGGCGAGACCGGCACCGGGCTGATGGGCTGGCTACGGGCGCGCCTGGGCGAGCCGGTACCGGGGGTGGTGATCAGTGCCGACGGGCGCAACGAGACCATCGCCATGGTCCATGCCGCCGGCCTGGACTACCTGGCAAAGCCGGTCAAGCCCGCCGCGCTGCGCGCCCTGCTCAATCGGCATCTGAGCCTGGTTCAGTAACCGCTTCGTCGCTCAAGGCGCGCTCGATCAATTCGGCCGGCAGGCTCTTGCTGGCCCGGGCGCCGAGCAGCTTGAGCTGCTCGCTGCGGCTGACCAGGTTGCCGCGCCCTTCGCAGAGCTTGTTGCGCGCTGCCGCGTAGGCCTTGTCGACCTGCTGCAGGCGGGTGCCAAGTTCGTCCAGGTCCTGGATGAACAGCACGAACTTGTCGTACAGCCAGCCGGCGCGCTCGGCGATCTCGCGGGCGTTCTGGGTTTGCCGCTCTTGCTTCCACAGGCTGTCGATCACTCGCAAGGTGGCCAGCAGGGTGGTCGGGCTGACGATCACGATCTGCCGGTCGAAGGCTTCCTGGAACAGGTTCGGCTCGGCCTGCAGCGCCGCCGAGAACGCCGCCTCGATGGGCACGAACAGCAGCACGAAATCGAGACTGTGCAGGCCATCGAGGCGGTTGTAATCCTTGCTCGACAAGCCTTTGACGTGGTTGCGCAGCGACAGCACATGCTGTTTGAGCGCGGCTTCGTCGTTGTTGCTGACGAACTGCTGGTAGGCGGTAAGGCTGACCTTGGCATCGACCACCACCTGCTTGTCGCCCGGCAGCATGATCAGCACGTCGGGCTGGAAACGCTCGCCATCGGCGCTCTTGAGGCTGACCTGGGTCTGGTATTCGCGGCCCTTTTCCAGGCCCGCGTGCTCCAGCACCCGCTCGAGGATCAGCTCGCCCCAGTTGCCCTGGGTTTTCTGGCCCTTGAGCGCCTGGGTGAGGTTGGTGGCTTCGTCGGACAGGCGCAGGTTGAGCTGCTGCAGGCGCTCGAGCTCCTTGCCCAGCGAGAAGCGCTCGCGGGCCTCCTGCTGGTAACTTTCCTCGACGCGTTTTTCGAACGCCTGGATGCGTTCTTTGAGCGGGTCGAGCAACTGGCCCATTTGCTGCTGGCTGGTCTGGGCGAAGCGCTGCTCGCGCTCGTCGAAGATCTTCGTGGCCATTTCGGCGAACTGGGCGCGCAGGGTGTCACGCGCTTGCTGCAGGTCTTCCAGGCGCTGTTGGTGGCTTTCCTGCTGCTCACGCAACTCGGCCTCCAGGCGCGCCGCCTGCGCTTCGAAGCGGCGCAGCTCGGCTTCACGGTTGGCACGCTCCAGGCTCCAGGCGTGGGCGGCGTCGCGGGCGTTGTCGCGGTCGATCTGCAAGAGCTCCAGCTCGCGCCCCTGGGCGGCCAACTGGGCCTGCTTGACGGTGTTGGCTTCGCTCAGGTCGCTGATCTCGTCGCGGCCGGCGTCGAGCTGGGCCTGCAGGCCTTCGTGGGCCAGCTGGGCACTGCTCAGGCGCTCTTCGAGCAAGGCCCGCTCTGCGTCCCGGGCACCCTGGCGGCGCTGAACCTGCATGACCCATCCCAGGCAGGGCAAGGCACCCGCCACCAACCCCAGCAGAATGCTGGCCAGATCCACTGCCATGGTTACCCCGAACGATCTTTTGCGAATGCTGCGCAGCTTATCAGCAGCTTGATCAGCTTGCCTGCAAGGCCTCATCGCGGGGCAAGCCCGCGCCCACGGTGCGCAGCGTGATCAGCTGTCGCCCCACTGGCGCAACAACCGCCGCGCCTCCTGTGAGCCCTGCCCCGCCGCCAGCTCCAGCCAGTAACGGGCCTGCTCAGGCTCCTGGGCCTGGCATGCACGCCCGTACTCCAGCTGTGCGCGGCGATCACCGGCACGTGCAGCCTGGCGCAGCAGCTCGTGGCCGATGCGCCGGTCGCGGGCGTTGCCACAGTCGCGGCACAGCATCTGCCCCAGGCGGCTCTGGGCCACCACCACGCCCTGGCGGGCCGGCTGTTTGAGCATCCGCCCAGCCAGGTGCTTGACGCTGGGCTTGTCACCCAGGCGCGGGCTGTCGAGCAGCCACAAGGCAACTTTCAGGGAAAAGTGTTTTTTGGGGGGCAACGATGCATCCGGACTGGCGAGGTGTTTACCGCGAAACTTCATGACCGACAGCGTAGGTGACTCAAGAGGCGCGCCACTCTACCCTTTTTTTTTCGCCACGGCCCGGCAGACTTTTGGCCAATATCGATTTTTTTTCATGTTTTTTTCTTGACGTTTTTGCGAGGCGTATCCCCCCCCCGCAGCACCACCCCGATTGTCGGACACTTGCCCAAACTGCTGGCACGCCCGTGCTAGAGCAAGTGCCTGGGACAATCCACAGAAGCTGTGGATAACTCGGTGGACAACCCCCTCGCGAAGCCCGCAAACCCCTATGAACCGGGGCTTACAGTCAAACTGTCGATTTTTTCACCAGTAAAAATTAGTGTTTTTTTTCATTGACTTAAGCTCACAGTCAAGTCATTGGCGAAGCGTTTGCGGCCTGTTGCACGCGGCTAACAGCCACTGTCTCAAATGTGTACAAGTGCACCATCAAACGGCATGGGCGTGCTCGAAAACAGGCCATCCAGGCATTTGACGGGGCAGTTCCCCTCTTCACAGCACCGACAAGAATCGACATAATGGCCGGCTTCGCTGAAAACAACTGGATGCTTGCAAACCCTCAACCGTTCGTGTAGGGTGCGCCCTGTTAGTACCCAGCTGAAAGTCAATTCCGGCCACACAGTCCTCGCATACGCCCCTCGATCACGAGCAGGCAATGCCCCATCAGGACCGGCCCATTCGATGATCCACTTGGCAGCCAACGCTGCTCAAGCACGAATCACGTCTCAGATTGATCAGGATCTTCCCCGGTGCCTCGAACCCTGGCCCCGGTGTGCTGCCTGCCTTTTGTCGTACCTACCAGTCAGCCCAGCGCCCACCTTTGCTTGCGCCACTCTGGCTGCCCTGTTCCAGTCAGGTTCTGCGTCTCCTTAATAAAGACGTCACTGGAACGTTTCTATTGTGCACGGATCAAACCCCGTGTCTTACGCAGGAACATCCAACAATATGAGTAACCATCATCAAATTCAGGTTGCCGCTGGCACCCTCTCCAAAGCCTTCGCTCCACTGAAGTGCCTGATCGTAGCGCCCCGCAAGGGCAGCTTCAGCTTCACCCTGGTCGACGAGTATGGCGTCGCTTGCCACTCCGAGCGCCTGTACCCAGACCAGTACACCCGCGCCGAGCCCTTGCAGGCAGTGATCGAGCGCACCCGCCAGTCGCTGGTCGCATGAATGAATGGCGCGCGATTCATGCCATGAATCCATGCCCATGCAAGCTGCCTGACGGTTCTTGGCTTAATTGCCAGCGGGCATATGCCCCGCGACCTCAGGCAGCAATCGATTTAAAAACAGCCCTTTACACCATGCTTATCACACTACACTTCAACTCGAGCGGCCGTGGTCGCTTCCGACGGGCCTGACCACTCACCAGCTGCCAAGCTCCAGCGCCCGTCGGTCCTGATCTGTTCGAGGGCACCATGGGCATCGCTGCGAACGAGTTGAGTCGATACGTGATCCGGCCAACGCTGATCTACCTGAACCGCCACTGCGAAAGCGCCGAAGCATTGTTACTGGGCGTTGCCGCCAGCCAGTCGGCACTGGGCTCCGCCTTGCACGACAGGCGCGGCCACGGCCTGTACCGCATTGCCGAGCACCGCCACCGCTGCCTGTGGGACCAGTTCCTCGCCCGCGACCCGGAGCTGGCCAGCCTGGTCCGTGGCCTGGCCAGCCAGCACGCCTTCCTCGGCGGGCCGCACCTGGAACTCACGGTCAACCTGCGTTACGCCACCGCCATTGCCTGGATGCTCATCGAGGAGCAGGCCACCCCGCTACCCGCCGCCGACGACCTGCTGGGGCTGGCGCGTATCTGGCGCCAGACCTTCAACCCCCAGGGCCGTTTGCGTGACTTCACCAGGGCCTGGCAGCACTGCATCGAACCCGTTGCGACAGAGCCGTTCTGAGAGTCGTTCTCGTATACACCCCGGAAAAATGGAATTTTGGTCGGATTGTCCTACAAAACCGCTCTATCTCCTGCGTTACAGCCTATAGCGTGGAGCGAGATTTGTTGGTAGCTTTCCGCCCCGGAGATCCCAAGGAGTTTCTAATAATGAAAAAAGCAATGCTCAAAACCTCCCTCGGTATTGCCGTTGCCCTCGCTTCCAGCCACTTGCTCGCCAGCGGTTTCGCGCTGAACGAACAAAGTGTCAGCGGCATGGGGACAGGTTTCGCGGGTCGTTCTTCTTCTGCCGAAGATGCCAGCACCGTGTACGGCAACCCGGCGGGCATGGCGCGCCTCAAGCGCGAACAAATCACCGTGGGTGGCGCAGCCATCTTTGCAAAATCCGACATTTCCGGCCGTGGCAGCAACCTCGGGGGGGAAACCGATGGTGACATGGTCCCGGTCGTCGGCGTACCGATGGGTTACTACGTCAAGCCGATCGACGATAACTGGAGCGTCGGCTTCGGTGTATACGTACCGTTCGGCCTGGTGACCGACTATGGCAGCGGCGACGCCGCACGCTACTGGGGCAAGAAGAGCCACGTCGAAGTGGTGACCTTCCAGCCCACCGTCAGCTATGCCTTCAACGACAAGGTGTCGATCGGCTTCGGTCCGACCATCAACCGCATCAAGGGCGAACTGGGCTCGAACACCGTCAACCCGTTCACCCCTGGCCGCAATGACGGCGAAGTGAAGATCAAGGGCGACGACACCGCCGTCGGCTACAACATCGGCATCATGGTCCAGGCCACCGACCGCACCCGCATCGGCCTGACCTACCACTCGATGGTCGACTACAAGCTCGAAGGCGACACCAAGGTCAACAACGCGCTCCTCGGCCCGTTCAGTGGCAGCAAGTTCGACGCCGAACTGAAGATCAAGACGCCGGAGTCGGCCGACTTCTCGATCACCCACGAGCTGGATGACCAGTGGACCCTGTACGCAGGCACCACCTTCACCCGCTGGAGCCGTCTGAAAGACATCACCGTCACCAACGAGCTGCCGGCACAGGTTGCCGCCAGCCCTGTAGGGCGCGGGCTGGGCACCATCACCGAAGAGCAGAACTGGCATGACACCTGGGCTGGCGCCATCGGTGCGGCCTACAAGGTGAACAAGGAGTGGACCCTGCGCACTGGCTTCTCCATGGACCAGTCGCCGACCAACAACCACGACCGCTCGCCGCGCATTCCTACTGGCGATCGCAAGATCTTCAGCCTGGGCGCCGGCTACAGCCCGACCGACGACATGACCATCGACGTGGCTTACTCCTACCTGTGGGAGGAAGACACCAAGGTCAACCTGGCGAGCCCGACCAAGGGCACCTATCAGGCCAAGTACGAAAACAGTGCCCACGGTATCGGTGCATCCCTCACCTACCGCTTCTGAGTCACTGCCGCAGCATGAAGAAACCGCCCTCGTGGCGGTTTTTTCATGCCTGAACGGGCCAGTTGTCGCCCAGACACTCCTGCAGATACGCCATGAAGGCACGCACCTTGGTGGTCATGGCATGGCGGTCCGCCAGGCACAGGTAGACATCCATCGGCTCGGTCTGGGCGTAGGCCTGGGCGTTGTCGCTGAACTCGAACAACGGCACCAGCCGCCCGGCGTCCAGGTGCGGTCGCGTGATGAACTCGGCCAGGCGTGTTATACCGCCATCGTTCAGTGCCATCTGGGTCAGGGCATCGATGTCGTCGCTGATCAGTACCGGGCCGAATTGCGCCTCGAAACGCAGGCCATCGCGCATGAAACCCCAGGGTAGGAAGCGCCCGTCCACCGGGTAACGGAACACCAGGCAGCGATGCTCGCGCAGCGCCTCGGGCGTAGCTGGCCAGCCGTTGGCGGCCAGGTAACCGGGCGAGGCACAGCAGATGAAGGGAATGCGTGCGATATGCCGGGCCAGCAGATGATCTTCGAGCTGCGGGGTGATGCGCAGGCTGACGTCGACGTCCTCGCGGGCATGATTGACTTTGCGATCAGTCATCACCAACTCTATCGAAAGCTGCGGATAGCGCGCGGCAAACGCCGGGATCAGCGGCGCCAACACATGCCGACCAAAGGCCGAACTCGAGGCAATGCACAACCGGCCCTGCGGTTCGCTGTCGGGCGTGGTCACGGCTTGCTCGGCCAGGGCCAGGTCACGCTCGATATGGCTCACCCGCGCGTAGTACAGGCTGCCTGCCGGTGTAAGCGCCATGCTGCGGGTGGTACGCGACAGCAGGCGGACATGCAGGTGAGCCTCCAGGCGCGCCAGGTTCTGGCTGACTGCTGCCGGGCTAAGCCCCAGCACGCGGGCGCCCCCGGCAATGCTGCCGGCCTCGACCACCTTGATGAAACTGCGGATGGCGTTGAGCAGGTCCATGTCGTGCCCTTCGGATTCGTAAGAATCTCTTTATAAAGAACACACTGGGCAAGGTCTACAGGCGTCAGGGCAGTCATTGCTACCCTGCGCCCTTACCTTTCGAACAGGAATAGCCATGAACGAGCCTCTTGCACTGCGCAACCGACGCAAGCTGCACCCAGCTGCGACACCCTATGTCTTTGCCTTTTTCATGTCGGGGATCATGGCCATGCTGATGTGCTTCGTGATCACCGCAGCCACCGCCGGGGTGGGTGACGATTACCTGAGCAAGGTGCTCAAGGCCTACCAGCTGGCGATGCCGGTGGCCTTTGTTTGTGTGCTGATGGTACGGCCACTGGTTGTGCGCCTGGTGGCGCTGACGGTGCATCCTCATTGAGGCGAGGTTGGGCCTCAGGTGCAGGTCGGGGTGCTGGGTGAAGGCCACCAGGTGCCTGGCGGTGTTTTTGTAGCGCCTATGAGATCGAGCGCCGCCCGCGCGGCGCATCGCTGGCAAGCCAGCTCCCACATCTGTTTCGGGCCAGTCACTCCTGTGATTTCATCACTGTCCGCCTTGTGGGTACGACGCGGTATTGAGGTGGGCACCACTGGCGCTTCACCCGACTTGAGACATGTACCAAGGCGGGCAGCGGTACCCTCACAGGCATAATTGGCCCGAAATAAATGTGGGAGCTGGCTTGCCAGCGATGCGCCGCGCGGGCGGCGCTCGATCTTGAAGGCGCTGCAAACCTGTCGTCCTGCACCTGGTGGCCTACATGCAATCCCAAGTCAGGAACCAGGCCCACCTCAGCCACCTCAGGGCTGCGAAGCAATCGCCTTCTCGATCGCCGCAGTAAACGCCGGATCATCCGGCTTGGTCAGGCTGGAGAAATTGCCGATGACCTTGCCCTTGCGGTCCACCACGTACTTGTAGAAGTTCCACTTCGGTGCGCTGCTCTGATGCGCCAGCTCGACGAACAGCGGGATCGCATCCTTGCCCCGTACCGCCTGGGTCTTGGTCATGGTGAAGGTCACGCCGTAGTTGGCGTAGCAGACCTTGGCGGTCTTCTCGCTGTCGGCGTCTTCCTGCTTGAAGTCGTTGGACGGCACGCCCAGCATCTCAAGCCCTTGGCCGTGGTAGGCCTTGTAGGTCGTTTCCAGCCCTTCGAACTGCGGGGCGAAGCCGCAATAGCTGGCGGTATTGATCACCACCAGCGGCTTGCCGGCAAAGCGCTGGCACAGGTCGATCTGCTCCTTGCCACGCAATTCGGGCAAGCTGCCCTGCAGCAGGGCCGGGCAGTCAGCAGCCCAGCTAGAAGTCGCGGCGGCCAGGGCCAGCAGGGGTAAGGTCAGCCAGCGTGCATGCATCAGGGGTGCTCCTGCAGGAAAATGCTTCCTGCAGGGTAGCGCCTAACACAGGCTCATGCCCAGCTGCAGCAACGCCAGCCCGCCCTGGTGCCAGCCCCACCAGGCCAGCGCCAGCAGCAACAAGACCGCAAGCGCCAGCAGGCCGCGCCCGAGCAGGCGGTTCATGCCGCCTGCGCCTGCAACCGGGCCACCGGGCGCTCGCGCACCGGCCAGTTGAGCGCGGCGGCCAGCAGGCTGAGCAGGATCGAGATTTGCCAGACCAGGTCGTAGCTGCCGGTCTGGTCATACACCACACCGCCCAGCCAGCCACCCAGGAATGCCCCCAGCTGATGGAACAGGAACACGATGCCCCCGAGCATGGACAGGTTGCGCACACCGAACAGCGTGGCCACGGTGCCATTGGTCAACGGCACTGTCGACAGCCACAGCAGGCCCATGGCGATGCCGAACAGGTAGGCGCTGACCTGGGTCACCGGCGCCCATAGGAACAGCACGATCACCACTGCCCGCAGCAGGTACAGCGCGGTCAGCAAGCGCGGCTTGGACATGCGCCCGCCCAGCCAGCCGGCGGTGTAGGTACCGACGATGTTGAACAGCCCGACCAGCGCCAGCACCGTGGTACCGGTGATGGCCGGCAGGTGCTGGTCGACCAGGTAGGCCGGCAGGTGCACGCCGATGAAAACCACCTGGAAGCCACAGACGAAGAAGCCCAGGGCGAGCAACCAGAAGCCCGAATGCGAGCAGGCCTCGCGCAACGCCTGGCCCAGGCTCTGATCGGCGCCATGGACAGGCAGTGGGTTGTCGCGCAAAAGGCCCACCAGCGGCACGATCAGCGCCACCATCAGGCCCAGCACCAGCAGCGCCGCCGACCAGCCCAGCCACAGGATCAGGCCGAGGGTACCCGGGAGCATGGCGAACTGGCCAAACGAGCCGGCCGCACTGGCGATGCCCATGGCCATGCTGCGCTTTTCCGGCGGCACGGCGCGGCCGACTACGCCGAGAATCACCGAGAACGACGTGCCTGACAGCCCAATGCCTATCAGCAGGCCGGCACTGAGCGACAGCGACCAGATCGAGTCGGCCATGCCCATCAGCACCAGCCCCGTGGCGTACAGGATGCCGCCGATGATCACCACCTTCGCCGCGCCCAGCCGGTCGGCCAGCGCGCCGGAGAACGGCTGGGCCAGGCCCCAGATAAGGTTCTGCAGGGCGATGGCAAAGGCGAATACCTCGCGGCCCCAGCCGAAATCGGCGCTCATCGGCGCCAGGAACAGGCCGAAGCCATGCCGCACACCCAAAGACAGCGCCAAGATCAGCGCCGCCCCCAGAAGCACCCAACCGCTGGTCCGCCATACGGAAGTCATTGTCGTTGTCTCCAGCACATCGCAAGGTTTATGCGGGTATATACCCGCTTATGATCGTAATGGATCAAGCCAGCCGCTCCAGCAGACGCACCAGCTCGTCGCGCTGGCCTTCGCCCAGTTGTTCCACCAGTTGCTGTTGGGCCTGCTGCCAGGCCGGGTGCGCCGCTTCAAGCCGCGCCCTGCCCGCCTCGCTCAACAGCACCAGCCGGTTGCGTTGGTCATCGCCGTCGGCCAGTTGCACCAGCCCATCAGCCTCCAGCACCCGCAGGTTGCGGCCCAAGGTGCTGCGCTCAAGGCCCATGGCCTCGGCCAGGCTGGTGATGCTCGGCCGGTCGAGTCGCTGCACATGACGCAGCAGGGAAAACTGGGCGACGTTGATACCGAAGCCGGCAAGGGCCTCGTCGTAGTGTCGGCTCACCCCACGGGCAGCACGACGCAGGTGGGTACAGATACATTCACTGGTCAGCATGGATACGTGTATATACCCGCAATATGGATGTTGCAAGAAATTTCAGAGTTCATGGCGTCATGCCCCGCAATGAGGCCAGCGCTGGCAATCGAACAATCAGCCGGCCATCACCGCCAGCCCAACCACCACCGTCAACTCCAGCAGTTCCAGCACCGCGCCTGCGGTGTCTCCGGTAGTACCGCCCAGCCGCTTGCACATCAACCGGCGCAGCCCGCCAAACACCAACAGCGTAAGCCCGAGCAGCCAGAACAGCGACCAGCCCCCGAGCACCACGCATGCCAGTGCACACCCCAGCAGCACCCATCCTGCGGCCTGGCGCGGCAGGTGTTCGGCCAACGCCGCCCCCAGCCCGCCTGCCCGCACATAAGGCGTGCTCAGGAACAACCCGAGCATGGCCGCCCGCCCAACCACCGGCGCCAACACCAGCACGCCGCCCGCCCCGCGCTCGACCAGCACCCACAGCGCGCAGAACTTGAGCAGCAGCACCAGCACCAGGGTGACCACGGCAATCGGCCCGCTACGGGGGTCCTTCATGATCTGCAAGGTGCGTTCGCGGTCGCCGAAGCCGCCCAGCCAGGCATCGGCGCTGTCGGCCAGGCCGTCGAGGTGCAGGGCGCCGCTGAGCAGCACCCACAAGGCCAGCAGCAGCGCCGCGTGCAAGGGCGCCGCAGTGCCCTGCAGCAGATGGCTGGCCAGCCACAGCAGCAGGCCGAACAGCAGCCCGACCGCGGGATAGAACAGCACCGAGCGCCCCATCTGCGCAGGCGTCGGCATACCTGGCAGGCTCACCGGCAAGCTGCTGAGAAACTGCAGGGCAATCCAGAACGGCAGCATCTCAGCCAACCTCGCGCAAATGGCCATCAAGGCTGGCCTCAAGGCGCATCAACGCCCCATGGCCGACCTCGACTTGCAGCAGCTGCTCACGGGGCAAACCACGCGCCCTTGCCAGCAACAGGCGCATCACCCCGCCGTGGGTGACCAGCAGCACGCGCTTGCCGGCATGCTCGCGGGCCAGGCGTTCGACCGCTGCCACCACTCGCCCGGCAAACGCCAGCACCGGCTCGCCGGCCGGCGGCGTGAAGGCGTAGGGGTCATTCCAGAACAGGCCCAGGGCATCGGCTTCGGTCTGCATGATCTGCGCCGCGCTGCGCCCTTCCCAGTCGCCAAAGTGCAGCTCGCGCACATCCGCCTCGCGCTGCACCGGCAAGCCCAGGCGCGCGCCCAGCTCGTCGGCGAACAGCGCGCAGCGTTGCAGTGGTGAGCTGACCACGATGTCCCAGGGGCCAGCCTGTGCCACGGCCTGACGCATCTGAGCCCAGCCGGTGGCGGTCAGTGCATCGTCCAGGCTGCCGCGCAGGCCGCCACCCAGTTCGGTTTCGCCGTGGCGCAGCAGGTCGAGGATCATGCCGGGCGGTCCGCCACCGCTGCTTCGGCGAAGGTCGCCATTTGCCCGTGCAGGGCACAGGCCAGGCGCAGCAGCGGCACAGCCAGCGCCGCACCGCTGCCTTCACCCAGGCGCAGGCCCAGGGCCAGCAGTGGCTCGGCCTGCAACGCGGCCAGCAGCATCTTGTGACCCGGCTCGGCGCCCTGGTGGGCGAACAGCAGCCAAGGCCGGCATTGCGGGTTGAGGCGTACCGCCACCAGGGCGGCGACGCTGCAGATGAAGCCATCGACCAGCACCACCACGCCGTGCTGGGCACAGGCCAGGTAGGCGCCGGCCAGCGCGGCGATCTCGAAACCACCGACACAGGCCAGGGCCTGCAGCGGTTGGTCGGCGCGCAACCCGTGCAGTACCAGCGCCGCCTCGATCACCTCGGCCTTGTGCCGCACACCGGCGCTGTCCAGGCCGGTGCCCGGCCCGCTCAACTCACGCGCCGGGCAGCTCAGCAAGGTGCTGGCCAAGGCCGCTGCCGCCGTGGTGTTGCCAATGCCCATCTCGCCGCCGATGAACAGCTGGGCGCCGTCCTCGACCGCACGCAGGGCGCTGTCGCGACCGGCCTGCAGGGCGGCGGCCAGCTGGGTGTCGGTCATCGCCGGCTGGCGGGCGAAGTTGGCCGTACCCGCGCCCAGGCGCAGGTGGTGCACGCCGGGCAGTTCGAGGGACGGATCGATGGTGCCGAGGTCGACCACTTCAAGGCGTGCGTCGAGCTGGCGGGCCAGCACGCTGATTGCCGCACCGCCGCCGACGAAGTTGCGCAGCATCTGCCCGGTCACCGCTTGCGGGTAGGCGGAGATGCCCTCCTCCACCACACCGTGGTCGCCGGCGAAGATGCTGATCGCCACCTTGTCCACGCTGGGCCGCTCGCGCCCCTGCAAGGCGGCCAGGTGAATCGCCAGGCCTTCGAGCTGGCCGAGGGAACCGGTGGGCTTGGTCAGTTGCTGCTGACGGGCGCGGGCCTGGTCCATGGCGGCGGTGTCGAGGGATTGGCAGGCATCACGCCACCACATCTGGGTCATAGAGCGGGTCCTTTGAGCATGAGAGGGAGGCCGGCCACGGTCAGCACCACGCGCTGGCAGCGTTCGGCCACGGCCTGGTGCAACAGCCCGGCGTGGTCGACGTAGCGGCGGGTCAGTTCGCCCATGGGCACCACGCCCAGGCCGGTTTCGTTGCTGAC
Organism: Pseudomonas sp. ES1; assembly: GCF_050586605.1. Lineage (NCBI taxonomy): Bacteria > Pseudomonadati > Pseudomonadota > Gammaproteobacteria > Pseudomonadales > Pseudomonadaceae > Pseudomonas > Pseudomonas sp. ES1. The sequence continues at coordinate 39,426 of NZ_JBOBDM010000022.1, forward strand.
CAGGATGATCGTGCCCGGCAATTGCTCAAGGCACGCCAGCAGCGCATCGCGCTCCTGCACCAGGCGTTGCTCGTCGTCGAGCATCAGCAGGTTGGTCAGCCACAGCGTCAGGCAGTCCACCAGCAGGCAACGCCCTGCGCCGGCTTCGGCACGCAGCACCTTGGCCAGGGCCAAGGGTTCTTCGATCAGCCCCCAGTCAGCCGGGCGGCGTTCACGGTGCAGGCGTACCCGTTCGTTCATCTCGCCATCCAAGGGCTCGCTGGTGGCGATGTAGGTCACCGACAGGCCGCTGCTGCTGGCCAGTTGCTCGGCCAGGCGGCTCTTGCCCGAGCGGGCGCCGCCGAGGATCAGGTTACGCATGGGCAGTGATTCCACACAGCTGGCGCAGGTGCGCGGTGTCCAGGTGTTGCTCGACCAGGTCGGCCAGGCGCTCGATATCGCGCTCGCGCAGGGCCTCGTAATCGATAGGCTGTACATCGGCGAGCCCGGCCCAACGCAGCAGTGCCGCGCACGACTGGCTGCCTTCGAACAGGCCGTGCAGATAGGTGGCGAGAATCTGCCCGTCGGCACTGATGGCACCGTCGCAGCGGCCGTCTTGCAGCTGCACGGCCGGATGCTCCAGGGCCGGGCCACGGGTGACACCGGCGTGAATTTCGTAGCCCGCGATCGGTGACTGCTCCAAGGCCAGCGTGCCGCTGACGTTGCGCAACTGCTTCTCGGCCTCAAGCACCGTCTCGTAGTCCAGCAGGCCAAGCCCGGCACTGGAGCCGGCCTGGCCTTCCAGGCCGAGCGGATCGTGAACCTCGCGGCCCAGCATCTGCAACCCGCCGCAAATGCCGATCAGCTTGCCGCCGTAGCGCAAATGCCGGGCGATGGCCGTGTCCCAGCCACGCGCGCGCAACTGCGCCAGGTCCCCGCGCACGCTCTTGGAGCCGGGCAGGATGATCAGGTCGGCGGGCGGGATCGGCTGGCCCGGGCCGATGAATTGCAGGTCGACCTGCGGATGCAGGCGCAGCGGGTCGAAATCGGTGTGGTTGCTGATGCGCGGCAGCACCGGGACTATCACCTTGAGCAGCCGTTCGCCCTTGACCGCCTGGCGCACGTCGATGCCGTCCTCGGCCTCCAGGTGCAGGTCGGTGACAAAGGGCAGCACGCCAAGCACCGGCTTGCCGGTGCGCTGCTCCAGCCAGTCCAGGCCCGGTTGCAGCAAGGCGATGTCGCCACGGAAGCGGTTGATGACGAAGCCTTTGACCCGCGCCTGCTCGCTCGGCGAGAGCAGCTCCAGGGTGCCCACCAGATGGGCGAACACCCCGCCACGGTTGATATCGGCCACCAGGATCACCGGGCAGTCGACCGCCTCGGCAAAGCCCATGTTGGCGATGTCGCCGGCGCGCAGGTTGATCTCGGCGGGGGAGCCTGCGCCTTCGACCATCACCACTTGATAGGCCTGCTCAAGCCGCTCATGGGAGGCCAGCACCGCCTGCATGGCGATGGCTTTGTAGCCGTGATAGGCCACGGCGTTCATGCTGGTGACCGCGCGCCCATGGATGATCACCTGGGCCCCGGTGTCGCTGTTGGGCTTGAGCAGCACCGGGTTCATGTCGGTGTGCGGCGCCAGCCGGCAGGCTTGGGCCTGTACCGCCTGGGCGCGGCCGATTTCGCCACCGTCGGCGGTCACAGCACTGTTGAGCGCCATGTTCTGCGGTTTGAACGGCACCACTGCAACGCCTTGGCGCAGCAGCCAGCGGCACAGGGCGGTGACCAGCGTGCTTTTGCCGGCATCGGAAGTGGTGCCTTGCACCATCAGGGTGGTCATGCCGATTCCTTTTGATATGCCAGCAGCGCCTCGCGCAGGCGCAGCTCCTGCGCCGCATTGGCCGGCAGGCCGAAGCGCAGCGCCGCCGGTTGCTCGAACAGGCGCACGAGGATGCCGCGCCGGGCGAGGAATTCATGTAACTGCGCGGCACGCTCGGTGGCCACGTACTGGAACAGGTCGCAGCCTCCCGTCGGCGCCAGGCCGGCTTCGCCCAGCAACGCCACCAACCGCGCGCGGGCCTTGGCGCAGCGGTCGATCTGCATCAGGTGGGCCAGTTCATCGGCCAGGCACACCTTGCCCAGCACCCGGGTCGGGCCGCTCACCGTCCACGGCCCCAGCAGCTCGGCCAGCGCCTGCAGCAATGCCGGCTGCGCCATCACGAAGCCCAGCCGCACCCCCGCCAGGCCGAAGAACTTGCCGAACGAACGCAACACGATCAGCCCAGGCCGATCGACATGGCCGCACAGGCTGAGCCGCGGGGTGTTGTCGATGAACGCTTCGTCGACCACCAGCCAGCCGCCGCGCTCTGCCAGCCGGGCATGCCAGGCCAACAGGCGCTCACGGGGGATCAGCCGGCCGGTGGGGTTGTTGGGGTTGACCAGCACCAGCACGTCGAGGCTATCGATTGCCTCATCGACCTGCTCGTCAGCCAGCTCGACCAGCGTATGCCCTGCGCGCTGCCAGGCGTGTGGATGCTCGGCGTAACAGGGTGTCAGCACCCCGACCCGCCCAGGCGCGCGCAGCTGCGGCAGGGCCTGGATCGCCGCCTGTGAACCGGCCACAGCCAGCAACTGATCGGCCTGATAGTAGGTGCGCGCCGCCTGCTCCAGGCCGTCCTCGGTTTCCGGCAGTCGCGCCCAGGCCTCCTGGGGAATCGACGGCACGGCATAGGGCCAGGGCGCGATGCCGCTGGACAGGTCGAGCCAATGCTCGCGGGCAATTGCGTACTGCGCCACCGCCCGCAGCAGGCGGCCACCGTGTTCAAGCATTCAGGTAACTCCCCAGGCAGATCACCAGCAACCATAGCCATACCCCGCGCTGCACCAGGCTCCAGCCGCGCTCGATGGCGTCAGCGTCGGCCATCGGTCCCTCGCCCAGGCGCGGCCGCTCGTGCAACTCGCCGTGGTACACCGCAGGCCCGCCCAGCTCCACGCCCAGCGCACCGGCGCCGGCGGCCATCACCGGGCCGGCGTTGGGGCTGTCCCACAGCGGCCCTTGCTGGCGCCAGCAGCGCAGCGCCAGGCGGGTCTTGCCGAGCACAGCGTAGGTCAGCGCCACCAGGCGCGCGGGAATGTAGTTGAGCACGTCGTCGATACGCGCCGCGCACCAGCCGAAGCGTTCGAAGCGTTCGTTGCGATAACCCCACATGGCATCGAGGGTATTGCTCAGGCGATACAGCACCACCCCCGGCGCGCCGGCCACGGCAAACCAGAACAGCGCGGCGAACACTGCATCGCTGCCGTTCTCCAGCACCGATTCGGTGGCTGCCCGGGCTACCGCGGGCTCGTCCAGCTCGCGGGTTTCGCGGCTGACCAGGTAACCGACCCGGCGCCGCGCTTCTTCCAGGTCACCCTGGCGCAGGGCCTGGGCCACCGGCAGCACATGCTCGCCGAGGCTGCGCAGGCCCAACGCGCAGTACAGCGCCAGCACATCGACTATCCAACCAACGTACGGCAGCCAGGACAGGATCAGCGCCAGCAGGGTCAATGGCACCACGGCGAGAAACCAGGCGCTGACACCATGGCTGCGCCAGCCGCGGCCACCGGCGTTCAGGCGCCGCTCCAGGTTCGCCGCCAGGTTGCCGAAGCCCACCAATGGGTGGCGGCGTTGCGGCTCGCCGAGCAAGGCGTCCAGGGCCACGCCCGCGACAGTCAGCAAGGCCACGCTCATGGCCGGTCTCCCCAATGGTTCTCGTACAGCATTTCGCTCAGGGGCCGTTGCTCGGCCCAGTTTTCCAGCACCAGCATCGGCGCCGGGTAGAACTCGATCACCGGCCCCAGGCACAGTACCGCCACCGGCTTGGCCCCGGCGGGCATGCCCAGCAGCTCGGCCAGCGCCTGTGGCTCGAACAGCGACACCCAGCCCATGCCCAGGCCCTCGGCACGCGCCGCCAACCAGAGGTTCTGGATGGCACAGGCCAGCGAGGCCAGGTCCATTTCCGGCAGGGTGCGACGGCCGAAGATGTGCGGCTCGCGGTTGTCCATCAACGCCGCCACCCACAGTTCGGCGCAGTCGTTGATGCCCTCGACCTTGAGCTTCATGAACTCATCGGAGCGCTCGTTCAAGGCGTCGGCGGTGCGTACCCGCTCGTCCTCGACCAGCGCCTGGATACGCGTGCGCAGCTCGGCGCGGGTGATGCGGATGAAACGCCACGGCTGCATCAGGCCGACGCTCGGTGCCTGGTGCGCGGCGGCCAGCAGGCGTGCGAGCAGCTCCGGCGCCACCACGCCACCGGCAAAATGGCGCATGTCGCGGCGCTCGCCAATGGCCCGGTAGACGGCCGCGCGCTCGGCGTCGCTGTAGGCGTGCTCGCTCATGGTCGCAGCAGCGCCGCCGCCGCGTCGGGGTTGGAGGGGAAGTAGAAATGCACGTAGGAGGCGGTCAGCCGGCCCAGGCGGTACACCGCTTCGTTGCCACGGCCGCCGTTGGGGCTCAGGCCGCGGGCGATCGGCTCCAGCGTGGTGCTGGTCAGCGAGTGGTGGTAGGTGTGCCCGCGCAGGGTGCCTTCCGGCAGTTCGACCGCCTGCAAGGCCAGGGCGGCCAGGCGCTTCTGCATGGTCGCCTCGCCCGGCAGCAGGCCGAGCAGCGCGGCGCGTTCGCCGGCCACGTCGGTCAGGGCATCGAGCAGGTAGAGCATGCCGCCGCATTCGGCCAGCAAGGGCTTGCCCTGGGCGTGGTGGGCGCGGATCGCCTCCAGCATCGGCGCGTTGGCGGCCAGTGCGTGGTGGTGAAGCTCCGGGTAGCCACCGGGCAGGTACAGGCTATCCACAGCGGGCAATTCGCGGTCATGCAGCGGCGAGAAGAATTCGAGGTGCGCGCCGAGGTTGCGCAGCAGCTCCAGGTTGGCGCCGTAGGTGAAGGCGAAGGCTTCGTCACGGGCCACGCCGATGCGTACCCCCTTGAGCGAAGCCGAAAGCGCAGCAGGCACTGGCGCGGCAAAACTCACCGGTGGCGGCAACGCCGCATCGCAACTGGCGGCGAGCGCTTCGGCGGCGGCGTCCAGGCGCGCATCCAGGTCATTCAGCTCGCTGGCCTGGACCAGCCCCAGGTGGCGGCTGGGCAGCTCGATGCCGCGCTCGCGGGACAGCCCGCCGTACCAGCGCAGGCCTTCGGTCAGGCTGCCTTCGAGCAGTTGCGCGTGGCGCAAGGTGCCGACGCGGTTGGCCAGCACACCGGCAAACGGCAGGTCCGGCTGGTAGCGCGCCAGGCCCAGGGCCAGGGCGCCGAAGGTCTGGGCCATGGCCGTGCCGTCGATCACGGCCAGCACCGGCACGCCGAAGTGGCGCGCAAGGTCGGCACTCGACGGGGTGCCGTCGAACAGCCCCATCACCCCTTCGATCAGGATCAGGTCGGCATCGCCGGCCGCTTCCCACAGCAGGCGACGGCTCTCATCGGCACCGATCATCCACAGGTCCAGCTGGTACACCGGCGCGCCGCTGGCACGCTCGAGGATCATCGGGTCGAGGAAGTCCGGGCCGCACTTGAACACCCGCACCTTGCGCCCGAGGTTGCGGTGCAGGCGCGCAAGGGCGGCGGTGACGGTGGTCTTGCCCTGGCCGGAGGCTGGCGCTGCGATCAGCACCGCCGGGCACTGACGTGCTTCACTCACAGTTCAACGCCCTTCTGCGCGCGGATACCGGCCTGGAACGCATGTTTGAGCATGCCCATCTCGGTGACGGTATCGGCCAGTTCGACCATTTCGGGCTTGGCCGCACGGCCGGTGACGATCACGTGCTGCATCGGCGGGCGGGCCTGGATATCGCTGAGCACCTGGTCGAGGTCGAGGTAGCCGTGCTTGAGGGCGATGTTCAGTTCATCGAGCACGACGAACTGGATCGCCGGGTCCTGCAGCAACTGGCGCGACACGGCCCAGGCGGCTTCGGCAGCGGCGATGTCGCGCTGGCGGTCCTGGGTTTCCCAGGTGAAGCCCTCGCCCATCACGTGGTAGCTCACCTGCTCGGGGAAGCGCCGGAAGAACAGTTCCTCGCCGGTGCTGTTGCGGCCCTTGATGAACTGCACCACGCCGCACTGCATGCCGTGCCCCATGGCCCGGGCGAGCATGCCGAAGGCCGAGCTGCTCTTGCCCTTGCCGTTGCCGGTGAGTACCAGCAGCAAGCCGCATTCGTTCGGGGAGTTGGCGATGCGCTCGTCGATGAGCGCCTTCTTGCGCTGCATGCGCGCCAGGTGGCGTTCGTCGCGTTCGGGGGATTCGCTCATCAGGGTTCTCCGCAGCTGTCGCAGCCAGGCAACAGGTAAAAGGCGGGCAGACGGAGAACGCGCAGGGGCCGTGGCCTGGGCCACATCGCACTGCGCATCACCCTCCGTGATGCCGTTGGCAGTTCCAGGCCGGTCTCCGGGCTCGTGAGCGGGCACCTGGCCCTTGCCTGCGCGCCTTCCCGGGTGCTTGCACCCAGTGGCCCTGCGCGGTTTTGCACTCACTTACCGTTGCGGGGGCAGCGCCGGAATCGCGCCTTATGACGCCCACCGGCTTCCCAGTTTCACCCTGCCAAACCACGGTTCGCAGGGCACCTGAAACACGCCGCGAAGGTTAGAGGGTTGCACCGGGAGCGTCAATCGAACGTGGGCCGAACTGGCCTGGATCAATGGCCAATCCGTCGGCTTGTGCCACACTGATGGCAGTGATATCACTTAGCCATCAACTTCGCTGACCTCAATGACAATGACAAGGAGCGCCCAGCATGCAAGGCCTGATCATCAACAATACCCAGTTCGAATTCCTGCGCCCGGCGCTGGAGCGCTGGGTCGACTGCATCGACCGCTTCAACCAGCTGCAAGGGGACGCTGACGCGCCCTACTGGCATGGCAGCGCCGCCAACGTCGGCATGCTCGCGGCAGCGGCCTGGCAAGGCGAGCTGGTGGCACTGCAGCAGTACCAGAGCAAGAAGCAATGCGACGAGGGTGAGCGCGAGGGGCGCTGCGACCTGTCGATCAGCAACGCCGAGGCCTCTGTGCACTTGCATGCCGGCCAGCGCTGGCCACGTATCGCCCGCCTCGACCTGGCCTCGGCGCTGCAGGAAACCGCCGCCCAGGCCAAGCACATCGGCTATGCCAGCCAACTCAAGGCCGGCGCGCTGTTCGTCACCCCGTGGAAGGCCGGCCAGCACGCCAGCCCCGAAGAGCTGCAGGACCTGGTCGACGACCTGCAGAAGCACACCGCCTGCGCCATCGCCTGGTACTTCCCCTACGCCTACCGCAAGCTGCACAACGAGCTGGGGCAGTACTTTCCCGGCGTGGCGCTGCTGCTCAAGCAAGCCTGAGTGGCCGATTCAGGCCGGACTCACGTTGGCAGCGGGGCTGTCAGCCGCAAAGAAGCGCTGTGCAAGCCCCGGCGTCTTGAAGTCAGTCAGGGAAGAACCGGTTCGCCAGCTCCGCGCTACCCAGCCGGGCAGTGTAGGCGGCCTTGTCAAATACCGCACCGGTGCGCAGTTCGTAGACATGGCCGCTGGCCGGCCTGGGCACCTCGCTGAGCCTGACACTGACAAAGTGGTAGTCGCCACCGCGGATTTCCTTGAGCTCGTCGACGCGGAAATACGAGCCAGGCAAGAACAGGGTTTCCGCCTCGTTCGGATGGCTGGAGAACGGACTGATGGGCGTGCCATGCTGATAGCTGCCGGCGGGCAGCTCGAACACCACCGAGCTGTCGTCGAAGACGCCGTCCACCCCGCTGCCCGCCACCAGATCATTGTCGGCGGCGAACAGGCGCACGATGTAGGGGTTTTCGGTGAAGGAAGTCAGGTCGGTGTTGACCAGCACATCGCCCACCTTGAACTGCCCACTGCGAAAATGCGTACCACTGGTACTGCGTGTGCCATGGCCTCCGCGATACAGCGGCACGTCGTTGTTGTGCGGTAGCTTCCCCAGGTCATCGGCGAGGTTGTCGAGGTACTCGACTTCGTCGCCGTAATCGAACTCGCGCTCGCCTTCGCGCAGGAACCGATTGATCTTGGCACCGTCTTCTTCCGTGTACATGAAGATCCGGTGATTGCGGTACTCCCCGTCATGGCGGTAGGTGTAAACGCGCTCGCCTTCACTGTCGATGAAGTCAAATCCATCTTCGTCCACCAGCGGCTCCTGCTCGTCATCCAGCACATCGATTGCCCGCCCCTGCAACAGAGCTCGCTGGCGCGCTCGCGCGGCATTCGACAGGGCCTGGCTGCGGTCCAGGTGGGTGTGCATGTACTCATCCCAGAACGCCGAGGGCTCGCTGGCCAAGCCATCGGTCGGCGCCCCACCCAACAGGCGTGGCGGCACCAGCAACTGCCACTCGCCCGCAGCGTCCATCCGCACCGGGCGCAAGGGTCCGAAAGCGTAAGGGTTTTCCGGAGGTACTATCAGCCAGGACGACAGCTCCGGGCTGAAGCGCACCCGGTAGGGCAATCCTTCCAGCTCGATCCAGCAACTGCCGTCCGTGCCGAGCCGAATCCCCTGCAGGCGGTCGCTACCCATTGGCTTGCTGCCAAGCAGCTCGTTGGCCTCATCCCCCTCCAGGCTCGACGTGGGGGCCTGCTCGACCTCCCATTCGGCCAGCGATGCGTCCAATTCATGGAACGGCGCCTGGTAGGTCAGGGACGCCAGGCTGCTGCCAAAACTCACATCCACCATGTTCAAGGCGCCGAAGATCGAATCGAGGATGGCCGTACGCATCGCCGCCTTGCGCTCCTGGGCATCGCGGGCGTGCAAGGCGCCGTCGACCTCCAGGCCGACCTTTGCCAGGGTGGCGCCGAGCAGCACCAGCGACACCGGCCAACCCAACGGCACGAAACCGCCGAACACTTTCAGGAAAGCCCCCAGATAACCCCGCCACAGGGCCTTGCGCAGTTGGCTGTTGTCCACCAGGCGGGCGGCGGTGTGCTGCATTTCCTGCCGGGCATGCTCCACCAGAGCGTCGAGAAGATGCCCGACAGGGCTGCGCTGCTGCTTGAGCACAGCCAACGCGGCCGCATCGCTCGGACTTTCGCCCAGCGCTTGCAGGGCCTGCTGCACCGCTTGCGCAGCCTCGAGGTCTTGCGGGTCGGCAATCAACGCCTGCTGGAACGCTCCCCGGCCCTGAGCCGTGGCCAGGTGCTCGCGCAGCCAGCCTGCCATGCCCTGCAGGTTGTCGAAGCCTCGCAGCGCCTGTTCGGCCCAGGGGCAGTACAACAAGACCCTGGTACCGGGCCCCTGGATTGCATAGATCGCCGCCCCACTGGCGACACCAAGCCCATAGCCGCTTGCACGCAGCTCGACACTCGACTGTTCACGCAGTTGCGCCAGCGAGGGCGCTCGCTGCCCGGCCGACAGCCCCGGCACCACATGAGCGCGTAACTGCGCCGCGTCCGCGCTGTCGATATACCCGCCCCGTTCGGCACGGGCACACTGGCCCAGCAGGTTGACCTTGGCCAGGAGCCTGAAGTCATCTTGGTACGCGGCCCAGAATGCCGATATCTGGCGACGGTATAACTGGGCGAAATCCAAGGCCCAGAAGTCCTGCTGGACATCGCGGGCCAACATTGGCACCTCGTTGCGCTCATCGTAGGTGTGCGCATGAGGCCCCTGGCGATAGAAGCCGCCATAGAGATCGAGCGAGTCAGTAGCTTCCTGGAAGCCGGGGTCGAAGCGCTCGACCATCAATTCGGTGAAGCGCAGAGACTTGGCGGGCGGACTGCTGTGCGCCCATCCCGTAAAGCTGCGATGGCTGGAGCTGGCACGACTGAATTGATGCCACCAGACCTGCCGAGGGTCCCAGTCCTTGCCGGTATGCTTGCGCAGGATGACCGACGCCTGGGTCACGGCCAGCTGGTATGGATCGGGATAAGCGCTCAGGACCTTGTCGGCCAGACGGGCCAACTCGCGCCCGGTACCCAATACCTGCAGGTTGCGCTGCAACATGCTTTCGATGCCGCTCATGACATGCTCCTTTCGATGAAGAAGCACGCATCCTTTACCAGCCGCCACGACCATTCGCGGTATATAAAGCGGCGCTCGCCAAGCCAGTGCGTTGAACCGCCCTGCGCCCGTCTCGCCCGGAATTCACGTGGATAAAGAAACGCGCAGGCGCCGATGCGTTATCGCCGCCTTTCTAACAGGGCGCGTTGCTTGGACAGTAGGACTCGTGGAACCGCAAACCGCGAGGTGGCGTATTGGTTGCGAACGATGTGGGCAACCTGGACTGGCGCATCAACAAGGCGCCCTGAGGGGCACACGGCCAGGCGGGTGGCCCACCGCGCTCAGGGATTCTGCGCCAGATGCCCAGGTGGCAACACGCGCTTGGCCTGCAGATAGGCCTTGGCCCAGTAGCTGCTGGACAGATAGTCCAGGCGCACCGTGCCGCCGGTGGACGGCGCATGGACGAAACGCCCTTCGCCGACATAGATACCGGCATGGCTGACCTGTGCTCCGCCATTGGTGGCAAAGAACACAAGGTCGCCGGACTGCAAGGCATTGATGTCCACACTGGGCGCACGCATGACGATCATGTCGCGGGTAGTACGTGGCAGGCTGATGCCCGCGGCATCACGGTATACGTAGCCGATCAGGCCGCTGCAATCGAACCCTGAATCAGGGGTGTTGCCGCCCCAACGATACGGCGTGCCGACCAGGCCGATCGCGCGGAACAGCACGTCCTCCGCCGCAGGCGATGCCGCCGGTTGCTGGCTGAAGACCATGGGCTGTTTGACCGGCGCCGGGGCAGGTGCACGGCTGGAGCAGGCAGCAAGCAATGCCGCCAGGGAAAGAAATGCGAAGCGCGCCAACATCGCCATGATGCGAACGTCCTGTCAGACAAGCCCCGGCCACGGCCGAAGATGAAAATAGGTGAGAAATTAGATTAGACGCTTTCTGTAAATGCGCACGGCGGCGAGCTTTTCAGCTACGCCGCCGCGGCAGGGTACAGCATTTTGATATCAAATCAATTGCGCGAAATGGTGGTCGGTGCCATGGCCAGCGCGCGCTTGGCTTCGATGAAAGTCTTGCTCCAGTAGCGATCGCCGAGGCTGTCGATGCGCACACCACCGCTGCGGCGGCTGCTGGAGTGGATGAACTGGTTGTCGCCCAGGTAGATGCCGGCGTGACTCACGCGGCCGCGACCATTGGTGCTGAAGAACAGCAGGTCGCCTGGCTTGAGCTTGTTGCGCGCGACTTTGGGGGCATCGACGTTGATCATCTCGCGGGTCGAGCGCGGCAGGTTCATGCCGGCTTCTTCGCGGAACAGATAACCAATGAAGCCGCTGCAGTCGAAGCCTTGTTCGGTGGTGCCGCCAAAGCGGTAACGGGTACCGATCAGCGCCATGCCACGCTCGAGGATGCTGTCGGCCAGCACCGGGAGCTGATAGGGCTTGCTGTTGCTGGAGAAGGCATTCAGGTCATCTTCGCTGGCCAGCTCTTCCTCGGTGAATACGGAAGAAGCGGAAGCCTTGACCTTGAGCGATTGCTCGGCGGCCAGGCGATGATCCTGGGATTGAGTGGCCGGGCCATGAACGGCGCAACCAAACAGAAAGGTGGCAAGTGCAAGTGGCACGAGGGGTGCGAAGCGCTTCAGCATGGGCACGACCGTGTCTGTAGTCCTTTAGAAGGGGGAAACTATGCCTTCTATCAGAACCATTTGCAAATTTTATCGAAAAACATGTGACTTTTCTGTTTTGCCGCTCTGGCCCGGTGTTTTCAGGGGGTCACCAACCCAGGGTTTCCTTGAGGAACGGGATGGTCAGCTTGCGTTGCGCCTGCAGCGAAGCTTGGTCAAGGCGTTCGAGCAGGTCGAACAGCGCACTCATGCTGCGTGTGCCACGGGTGAGGATGAAGTGGCCGACTTCGTCGGTCAGGTGCAGGCCGCGCCGCGAGGCACGCAGTTGCAGGGCGCGCAGCTTGTCCTCGTCGGACATGCCGCGCATCTGGAAAATCAGCGCCAGGGTCAGCCGCGACTTGAGGTCCGCCAGCTTGATCGGCAGTTCGCGGGGCGAGCTGGAAGCGGCCAGCAGCAGCCGTCGGCCACTGTCGCGCAGGCGGTTGAACAGGTGGAACATGGCCTCTTCCCAGTCCGCCTTGCCGGCGATCACGTGCAGGTCGTCGATGCACACCAGCTCGTATTGCTCGAGGTGGTCAAGCAACTCGACGCCACGCTCCAGCAGTTGCGCCAGCGGCAGGTAGACGGCGGGCTCGCCCCGCTGCTGGAAACGCTGGGTAGCGGCTTGCAGCAGGTGGGTACGGCCAACGCCCTGTTTGCCCCACAGGTAGATGAGGCTCTCGGTCCAGCCGGCGTCGGCTTCGCATAGCCGCTCGACGTAGCCCAATGCCGCGGCATTGGCGCCCGGATAGTAGTTGATGAAGGTGGCGTCATCGCGGAGACGCACACCCAGGGGCAACTGGATCGGTTTCATGCTCGCGGGCGGTCGCGGGGACCACAGGGGGCCTTTGGTGAAGAGTGTGCAAAGTCTATACCCGCAACGCGGGCGGCACAATCCGGCAGGGGAAGAGTACAAGTAAAATCAAGCAGTTGCGATGTTCACGAGCCCCTGTGGGAGCGGGTTTACCCGCGAAGATGACACCTCGGTGCCTGGCACGGGCTATGCCCGTGTTCGCGGGTGAACCCGCTCCCACAGGTATCGCGCTAACTTGAAGCAGCATCGTACCTGTGGGAGCTGGCTTGCCAGCGATGAGGCCAGCACTGACAACATAAGACAGTAGCTCCCACAGGTATCGCGCATCTGACGCGGTCACTTACAGGTCCGGATCGATCGCCTCGCCATACATGTCCGACTCCTTGTAGAGGTCATGCACATGCCGCAACAGCACCATGATCACCGCCGCCACCGGCAGCGCCAGCAGCACACCGGTAAAGCCGAACAGCTCACCACCGGCGAGGATGGCGAAGATCACCGCCACCGGATGCAGGCCAATGCGGTCGCCCACCAGCATGGGCGTCAGTACCATGCCTTCCAGCGCCTGGCCGACCATGAACACTGCGACAATCCCCAGCATCGGATACAAATCGCCGCTGAACTGGAACAACCCGGCCACCAGGGCCGCGCCGATGCCGATGATGAAGCCCATATACGGGACGATTGCCGCCAACCCCGCCAGCATGCCGATCAGCAGGCCCAGTTCCAGACCCACCAGCATCAGCCCGCTGGAATAGATGACGCCCAGGGCGAGCATCACCAGCAACTGGCCACGCACGAACGCCCCCAGCACTTCATGGCACTCACCGGCCAACCCCACCACCTGCTCTTCGCGCTGACGCGGCAACAGGCTGCGCAGCTTGGCCATCATCAGGTCCCAGTCGCGCAACAGGTAGAACCCCACCACCGGGATCAGCACCAGGTTGGCCAGCCAGCCGATCAGGGCCAGGCTCGACGCGGTGGCCTGGGACAGCAGTACACCGACAATATCGGTGGTCTGGCCCATGTGCGCGCCGATGGCGGCCTTGATCTTGTCGAACTTCCAGAAGCCATCGGCCAGGCCCAGGCGGCTTTGCACCCAAGGCAAGGCCACATGCTGCAGCCAGTCGAGCATCTGCGGCGCCAGCTCGTACAAGCGCACCAATTGCTTGGCCAACATGGGGATCAGCACCAGCAGCAGGGCCATGAACACCAGGGTGAACAAGCTGAAGACCACCACCACGCCCCAAGTCCGCGACAGCCCGGCCCGTTCGAGGCGGTCGACCAGCGGGTCGGCCAGGTAGGCCAGCAGAATCCCCACCAGGAAGGGGGAAAGAATGTTGTGCAGCAGGTACAGCAGCACGGCGATCAGCAAGGCGGCGCCCAGCCCGATCCAACGACGCATATCAATCATGTCCAAGCCCCCTTACCAGCGAAAACGCAAGCCATCGAACGGCTTGGCTGCAGCGCCAGGGGGTGTCGCGCCCGGCTCGCCCTGGGCCGCAGGTGCCGGCGTGGCCTCGGCAGGCAACTCCTGCAACTTGGCCAGGCCCAGTTGCGCCCGCAACTGCTCACGGTTGCCGGTGACGCCGTAGGTCAGGGTGGCGCCTTCGGCCATCTGCAAACGGGCGCCGTAAGGTTCGAGCACGCGGCTCAGTTCGGCATAGCGCTGCAGGTTCATGCCCTGCACCTGCACCAGCAGGTCACTGCTGGCGCCGGGGCGGGTCACATAGCGCGGCGCCAGGCGGTTGCTCACGGCCAGCAGCACGGCATCGGCCAGGGCGGCCTGGTCGGCTCCTTCGGCGTTGCCCTGCTCGCGCTGGTCGCCCAGCCACAGTTGCCACTTGCCTTGCCACTTGCCGTCGGCCTCGTGGGCATGCACTGCCAGCAAGGCATTGGCGCCGTAACGCTCGGACGCCTCGCGCAGCGGCGCCGGGTCATTGCCCTCGAGCTGCTTGGCGTTGGCCACCAGTTGTTCCTGCAGGTCGGCCAGCGGCAGGCGCAGCGGCAGGCCACGGTGCTGGGCGGCACGGCGCAGCGGTTCGGCGGCAGCCTGGCCATCGCCGACCAGGTTGCTGCCCTCGACACTGTCGTAGAGCCACCAGCCGATGATCGACGGACGGTTGTTGCCCCACAGCGCCAGGCCAGCCTGGCGCAGCGCGCGCTCAGTGCTGCCTGGGTCGAACTCGACCAGCAGCGCCTCGGGCGGCCCGGCCTCGGTGCCGACCTGGTTGATGATTTGCTGGGGATCCTTGCGCAGGGCAGCCAAGGCCGGGCTCTGCGCCGCCTTGGGGTCGCCGGTCAGGCGCAGCACCAAGGTGTCCAGGGCCTTGCTGGTAGCCTGGGCGCGGGCATCGGCGCCCTGCCCTTCGACAGGTTCGCGAACCTGATACAGCCCGGTGACGGTCTCGGCCTGCGCCGCAGCGCCGACCAGCACCAGGCACCCGGCCGCGATGTAATTGAAAAGACGCATTGAGGATTCCTGTCCAGATGACCACGAGCGACGAGCCCGGACCTGCCGGCTGTGACCGCGCAACGCAGAGAAATGCTCCGCTGCTGCGGCCCTTTGTGCCCGTCACGATGCCTATACCTTATACAGGCACCGCCGCGGCAACCAGTCGCGCACCGTGAAAGCGCTTTTTTGCCCAGATTTCCGGCCTGCCCGTCGGCCTGAGGATGGCCGCTTCGGGGCAACCCTGATAAAATCGCGCGCCTTCGCAGACCAGTGACGTACAGGCAGCCGCCGCTTTTGAAGCCGGCCTTGGCCGTCCCGGTCGTTTTCCAAGAATCCCTCCCTCTTAAAGGCCTGGATCAATGAGCAAGCAACCCTCCCTGAGCTACAAGGACGCCGGTGTAGACATCGACGCCGGCGAAGCACTGGTCGAACGCATCAAGGGCGTCGCCAAGCGCACCGCACGCCCTGAAGTCATGGGTGGCCTGGGCGGCTTCGGCGCCCTCTGCGAGATCCCGGCCGGCTACAAACAGCCGGTGCTGGTCTCCGGCACCGACGGTGTCGGCACCAAGCTGCGCCTGGCACTGAACCTGAACAAGCACGACAGCATCGGCCAGGACCTGGTCGCCATGTGCGTCAACGACCTGGTGGTGTGCGGCGCCGAGCCGCTGTTCTTCCTCGACTACTACGCCACTGGCAAGCTCAATGTCGACGTGGCCGCCACCGTGGTTACCGGCATCGGCGCCGGTTGCGAACTGGCCGGCTGCTCGCTGGTCGGTGGTGAAACCGCCGAAATGCCAGGCATGTACGAAGGCGAAGACTACGACCTGGCCGGCTTCTGCGTCGGCGTGGTGGAAAAAGCCGAGATCATCGACGGCTCGAAAGTCGCCACCGGCGACGCCCTGATCGCCCTGCCGTCCTCCGGCCCGCACTCCAACGGCTACTCGCTGATCCGCAAGATCCTCGAAGTGTCCGGCACCGACATCGAAAACACCCAGCTCGACGGCAAACCGCTGACCGACCTGCTGATGGCGCCGACCCGCATCTACGTCAAGCCGCTGCTGCAGCTGATCAAGAACACCGGCGCAGTCAAGGCCATGGCCCACATCACCGGTGGCGGCCTGCTGGACAACATCCCGCGCGTACTGCCGAAAAACGCCCAGGCCGTGGTCGATGTGGCCAGCTGGCAGCGCCCGGCGGTGTTCGACTTCCTGCAGGCAAAAGGCAACGTCGACGAGCACGAGATGCACCGCGTACTGAACTGCGGCGTCGGCATGGTCATCTGTGTCGCCCAGGATCAGGTCGAAGCCGCCCTGAACGAACTGCGCGCCGCCGGTGAGCAGCCTTGGGTGATCGGCCACATCGCCGAAGCCGCCGAAGGCGCCGCTCAGGTCGAGCTGCAGAACCTCAAGGCACACTGATGCCGAGCAAGACCTGCAACGTCGTGGTATTGCTGTCGGGCTCCGGCAGCAACCTGCAAGCGCTGATCGACAACACCAGCGCCAGTGACAGCCCGGTACGCATCCGCGCGGTGATTTCCAACCGCGCCGATGCCTACGGCCTGGAACGTGCCAAGGCAGCCGGTATCGACACCGCGCTGCTCGAGCACCAGGGTTTCGACGGCCGCGAAGCCTTCGATGCGGCGCTGATGGCGCTGATCGACGGCTTCGAGCCCGACCTGGTGGTACTGGCCGGCTTCATGCGCATTCTCAGTGGCGGCTTTGTACGCCACTACCAGGGCCGCCTGCTCAACATACATCCGTCACTGTTGCCCAAGTATAAAGGCCTGCACACCCACCGGCGCGCGCTGGAGGCTGGCGATGCCGAGCACGGCTGCAGCGTGCACTTCGTCACCGAGGAACTCGACGGCGGGCCTTTGGTCGTACAGGCTGTGGTTCCGGTTGCAACGGACGACACCGAGCAGTCGCTCGCCCAGCGCGTGCACCTGCAGGAACACCAGATCTACCCGCTGGCGGTGCGCTGGTTCGGCGAAGGGCGCTTGCGTCTGAGCGAACAGGGTGCATTACTGGATGGCCAGCCGCTGGCGGCCAGCGGTCACTTGATTCGATCCTAGGAGAATTTATGCGTCGCGCCCTGCTCTTGGCTCTCGCCGTGCTCGCCCTGCCCCTCCAGGCAGCTGATCTGAAGCCTTTCGCGGCCAGCTACACGGCTGACTGGAAGCAGCTGCCCATGAGCGGTACTGCCGAGCGCAGCCTGGTGAAGAACGCCAACGGTACCTGGGACCTTAATTTCAAGGCCTCCATGATGATCGCCAGCCTCACCGAGCAAAGCACCCTCAAGCTCGACAACGACACCCTGCTGCCGCAGAAGTACCACTTCGAACGCGGCGGCCTGGGCAAGGCGAAGAAAGTCGACCTCAGCTTCGACTGGAACGGCAAGAAGGTCACCGGCAGCGACCGTGGCGACGCGATCAACCTGCCGCTCAACCGCGGCGTGCTGGACAAGTCGTCCTACCAGCTGGCGCTGCAGCATGACGTGGCCGCCGGCAAGAAGAGCATGACCTACCAGGTGGTCGACGGTGACGAGATCGACACCTACGACTTCCGCGTGCTGGGCACCGAGAAGGTGGCGACCAAGGCCGGCCAGGTCGATGCGATCAAGGTCGAGCGCGTACGTGACCCAAGCCAGAGCAAGCGCATCACCGAGCTGTGGTTCGCCAAGAACTGGGACTACCTGCTGGTGCAACTGCGCCAGGTCGAGACCGACGGCAAGGAGTACGTGATCGTGCTGCAGGACGGCACGGTCGATGGCAAGGCGGTCAAGGGTAACTGATTGATCACTGCCCCAGTAACACCGGAAGCCCCGCATTATGCGGGGCTTTTCTTTTGCGGCGAATACCGCTCCTACAGGGCATGCGTTGCGCTCCATGAAACTTGTTTCATCGCCGTTTAATTTACTTAGCCTGCTAACAAATTCTATAAAGAAGGCCTGCGACACAGTGCCGCAGCCCATCAAGCAGTGGAGTTTGACGATGACAGTTCAAGTAACCGAACGCGACGAATCGAAAATGTCCCACGAAGGCCTGGCCGCTGGCGTGCGGATCTGGGACGTGCACCAACAGGGCCAACTGGTCGGCATGTTCCACGAAGAACACCTGGCCCAGCAGTACCGCAGCGAACTGGAAGTCCTGGAAAACCAGCGCACTAGCCAGTGACACCGCCTTCAAACAAAAAACCCCGCCTAGGCTAATGCCGGTCAGTTAAGCCAATTGGGGCCGCTTTGCGGCCCTTCGCGGGTAAACCCGCTCCCACAGGTTTCGCGCCAGCTTCAAGCATTGCGCAATCCTGTGGGAGCGGGTTTACCCGCGAAGGGCTACAAAACAGCCCCATGAGTGTCGATGAAAGGTTAACTGACTGACATTACCGCCTAGGCGGGGTTTTTCATGCTTACCACATCAGATCGTCAGGGATCTTGTAAGCGGCGTACGGATCGTCCTCGTCCGCCTCTTCGACATGGGTGTTGAGCAGCAGGATGCGGTTGGGATCGCGCTCCTGGATCTTCACTGCCGCTTCACGCGGAATCACTTCGTAGCCGCCGGCATGGCCGACGATCGCCAGCGCACCGTTGCTCAACTTGCTGCGCATCAGGGTGTTGACGGCGATGCGCTTGACCTTCTTGTCATCGACGAAGTTGAAATAGTCCTCGGTGGTGAGCTTGGGCAGGCGGGTGGCCTCGATCAACTGCTTGATCTGCGCGGCGCGGGCTTTCTGCTCGGCCTTTTCCTGGACCTGGCGGTTCAGCTCCTGGTCTTTTTTGGCCTTTTCGGCCAGGGCTTCCTTGGCCAGGCGCTGCTGGCTGTCGTCCACCTCGACCTGGCCTTTGTGCTCCAGGCGCTTCTGTTTTTTCTCAGCCTTGTTGGTCTGGGAAACCTGTTTCTGGTTGACCAGGCCGGCTTTGAGCAACTGGTCGCGAAGGGAAAGGCTCATGGGTGTCTTTACTCACTTATGCATCGGCTCAGCTGCAGCTGGGCAGGTTCTTTTCCTGACGCTTGGCCTCGCCCCACAGGGCGTCCAGCTCGTCGAGGGTACGATCTTGGATGTTCAGGCCCTGCTCGCGCAATGCCTGTTCGATAAAACGGAAACGCCGTTCGAATTTGCGGTTGGCGCGGCGCAGGGCGTTTTCCGGGTCGTGCTTGAGGTGCCGGGCCAGGTTGACGGTGGCGAACAGCAGGTCGCCCAGCTCGTCCTCCAGCGCATCGCTGTCACCATCGACCATCGCCTGCAGCACTTCGTCGAGCTCTTCGCGCACCTTGTCCAGCACCGGCAGCGCGTCGGGCCAGTCGAAGCCGACCGTGGCCGCGCGCTTCTGCAGCTTGGCGGCGCGGGACAGTGCCGGCAGCGCGGCCGGCACATCGTCGAGCAGCGACAATTGCTCGGGCTCGCTGTTTTCGGCACGCTCTTCGGCCTTGATCTCTTCCCAGCGCGACTTGACCTGGGCCTCGCTCAACGAGGGCGTATCGACGGGCGCATAGAGCTCGCCGGTGGGGAACACATGGGGGTGGCGACGCACCAGCTTGCGGGTAATCGAGTCGACCACGCCGGCGAACTCGAAACGCCCTTCTTCCCGCGCCAGCTGGCTGTAGTAGACCACTTGGAACAGCAGGTCGCCCAGCTCACCCTGCAGGTGGGCGAAATCACCCCGCTCGATGGTGTCGGCGACTTCGTAGGCTTCTTCGATGGTGTGCTGGACGATGCTGGCGTAGTCCTGCTTGAGGTCCCACGGGCAGCCATATTGCGGGTCGCGCAGGCGGGCCATGAGGTGCAGCAGGTCATCGAGGGTGTAAGTCATGAATGCAGGTCCTTCGGCGGCGCCTGCTTCGCGGGTAAACCCGCTCCCACATAGGTTTGCGACCTAACTGTGGGAGCGGGTTTACCCGCGAAGAAGCCACCTCGTTCTCAAGGGGTACGGTTACGCCGCGTCTCGATGATGTTCGGCAACTGCGAGATCCTCCCGAGCAGGCGCCCGAGGGCATCCAGGCCGGGGATCTCGATGGTCAGCGACATCAAGGCGGTGTTGTCTTCCTTGTTCGAGCGGGTGTTGACCGCCAGCACGTTGATCTTCTCGTTGAGCAGCACCTGCGACACGTCGCGCAGCAGCCCCGGGCGGTCGTAGGCACGGATGACGATGTCGACCGGGTAGGTCTGCACCGGGATCGGCCCCCAGCTGACCTGGATGATCCGCTCCGGCTCCTTGCCCGCCAGTTGCAGCACCGAGGCGCAGTCCTGGCGGTGAATGCTCACGCCGCGGCCCTGGGTGATGTAGCCGACGATGGCATCGCCCGGCAGCGGCTGGCAGCAGCCGGCCATCTGCGTGAGCAGGTTGCCGACGCCCTGGATCTGGATGTCGTTGCGCTTGCCCGCGCGAATGCCCCGGGCCTGGCGCGGCACCAGCTCAACCTGCTCGATGCGCTCGGGCTCGAGCAACTGCTGGGCGGCGTTGACCATGTGCGCCAGGCGCAGGTCGCCGGCACCGAGGGCGGCGAACATGTCTTCGGCGGTCTTGACGTTGGCCTTCTCGGCGAGGCGCTCGAAGTCCACTTGCGGCAGCCCCAGGCGGCTCAGCTCGCGCTCGATCAGGGTCTTGCCGGCAGCGACGTTCTGGTCGCGCGCCTGCAGCTTGAACCAGTGGACGATCTTCGCCCGTGCCCGCGAGGTGGTCACGTAGCCAAGGTTGGAGTTCAGCCAGTCACGGCTCGGATTGCCGTGCTTGCTGGTGATGATCTCCACCTGCTCGCCGGTCTGCAGGCTGTAGTTGAGCGGCACGATGCGCCCGTTGATCTTGGCGCCCCGGCAGTTGTGGCCGATCTCGGTGTGCACGCGGTAGGCGAAGTCCAGCGGCGTGGCGCCCTTGGGCAGGTCGATGGCATGGCCGTCGGGGGTAAACACGTAGACCCGGTCCGGCTCGATATCGACCCGCAGCTGTTCGGCCAGGCCGCCGATGTCGCCCAGTTCCTCATGCCATTCGAGCACCTGGCGCAGCCAGGAAATCTTCTCTTCGTAGTGGTTGGAGCTGGGCTTGACGTCGGTGCCCTTGTAGCGCCAATGGGCGCATACCCCAAGCTCGGCCTCTTCGTGCATGGCGTGGGTGCGGATCTGCACTTCCAGCACCTTGCCCTCGGGGCCGATCACCGCAGTGTGCAGTGAGCGGTAGCCGTTTTCCTTGGGGTTGGCGATGTAGTCGTCGAACTCTTTGGGGATGTGCCGCCACAGGGTGTGCACGATGCCCAGCGCGGTGTAGCAGTCGCGCACCTCCGGCACCAGCACGCGTACCGCACGCACGTCGTAGATCTGGCTGAACTCCAGGCCCTTGCGCTGCATCTTGCGCCAGATCGAATAGATGTGTTTCGCCCGGCCGCTGATGTCGGCATTGACGCCGGTGGCCAGCAGCTCGTTCTGCAGTTGGTTCATCACGTCGCTGATGAAGCGCTCGCGGTCCAGCCGGCGCTCGTGCAGGAGCTTGGCGATCTGCTTGTACTGCTCAGGCTCGAGGTAGCGGAACGAAAGGTCTTCCAGTTCCCACTTGATATGGCCGATGCCCAGGCGGTGGGCCAGCGGTGCATAGATATCGAACACCTCGCGGGCCACCCGCAGGCGCTTTTCATCGTCGGCGGACTTCACCGCACGAATGGCGCAGGTGCGTTCGGCAAGCTTGATCAGCGCCACCCGCACATCGTCGACCATGGCCACCAGCATCTTGCGCAGGTTCTCGACCTGCGCCTGCGAGCCCAGCACCAACGACTGGCGCGGGCTGAGGCTGGCACTGATGGCCGCCATGCGCAGCACGCCGTCGATCAGCTTGGACACCACCGGGCCGAAACGCTGGCCAACTTCGGCCACCGTCACCTTGCCTTCGCGCACCGAGCGGTAGATGACCGCCGCCATCAGCGAATCCTGGTCGAGCTTGAGGTCGGCGAGGATTTCGGCGATCTCCAGGCCCGCCTGGAAGCTGGAGGTGCCATCGGCCCAGGAATGCTTGGCCGGGTTGCCCTTCTTCTCGATTTCCTGGGCGAACTCACAGGCCTCTTTGAGCGACGCGCGATCGAGCTGCGAATCGACGCTCACCACATGATCGAGCCATGCTTCGAGATTGATACTGCCGTCAGTGTTGACCGGCTGGTGCACTCTCACCTGTACCATCTTTGCTTTACCTTTCCATACAGCGCACCACGCGGGTGCGCTGGTTATCACCTGTGCCGCCCTCGTTCCCTGAACGCCGCACCAAGAAGACCAGACTCGCTAGCCCACTTCGAATAACGCCATGGCCTCGACATGCGCCGTCTGAGGAAACATGTCGAGAATCCCGGCCCTTTTTAACCGGTACCCCTGCCCGACCAGCACCTGCGCGTCTCGCGCCAGCGTGGCCGGGTTGCACGATACGTAGACCAGCCGTTTCGCGCCGAGCCGAGCGATGCCTTGCACCACCTCGTAAGCCCCGTCGCGCGGTGGATCCAAGAGTACCGCAGAAAAGCCCTCGGCGACCCATCCGGCGCCCGCCAAAGGCTGCGATAAATCGGCCTGAAAAAACCGTGCGTTATGCACATTGTTGCTGCGGGCATTGGCCTCGGCGCGCTCGACCATGGCCTGCACGCCTTCGACTGCCACCACTTCCCGCGCCTGCCGGGCCAACGGCAAGGCGAAGTTGCCCAGGCCACAGAACAGGTCCAGCACCCGCTCATCCGCCTGCGGCGCCAACCAGGCCAGGGCCTGCTGGATCATCAGGGTGTTGACCTGGGCATTGACCTGCACGAAGTCGCCTGGCCGCCAGGCCAGCTGCAACGCCCAAGGATCCAGGGCAAAGCCCAGCTCACTTGCGTCATCCACCGGTGCCGGGTCGCCTTCGCCCTGCAGCCACAACTGGGCGCCGGCCTCGCGGCAGAATGCCTCGAGGCACGCCAGGTCTTCAGCAGGAAGGGCCGCCACATGGCGCACCAGCACCGCCTCGGCACTGCCGCTGAACAGCTCCACATGCCCCAGTGCCTGCGGCTTGCTCAAGCTGCGCAGTACGGTCGGCAAGTGGCGGAAAATCGATTGCAAGGGTTGTACCAGTACCGGGCACTCATCGATGGCGACGATGTCCTGGCTGGCCTCGGCACGGAAGCCCACGTCCAGTTGACGGGCCTTGGCGTCCCAGCGCACGGCCACCCGCGCCCGGCGTCGATAGCCGAACTCAGGCCCGCTCAGGGGCGCGACCCACTCGTCCGGCTGGATGCCGGCGACACGCTGCAACTGCTCGGCGAGGGTACGCTGCTTGAGCGCCAACTGGCCGTCATGGGGCAGGTGCTGCAGGTTACAGCCGCCGCAGCGTTGGTAATGTTTGCACGGCGCTTCGCGACGCTCGGGGCTAGCCTGGAACACGCGTTCGAGGCGCGCCTCGACCACCTTGCCGCGGGCCGCGAGCACCCGCGCTTCGACCTCTTCGCCGCCCAGTGCACCGCTGACGAACCAGGTGCGCCCTTCGACGAAGGCGATGCCGCGGCCATCACCGGCCAGGCGCTCGATCTGCAAGCGCTGCTTCTTGCCCACGGGCACCTGAGTACTACGGTCACCGCCGGCCGGCTGGAAGCGCAGGCCGCTGTTGCTTTTCTTTCTGGACATCAGTTGGTATCGAACAGGCCGGTGGAAAGGTAACGGTCGCCGCGGTCGCAGATGATGGCAACCATCACCGCGTTCTCGACTTCACGGGACAGGCGCAGCATGGCCGCCACCGCACCACCGGAAGACACGCCACAGAAGATGCCCTCTTCGCGGGCAAGGCGGCGGGTGGTCTCTTCGGCTTCCTGCTGCGACATGTCGACCACGCGGTCGACCCGGGTGGCGTCGAAGATCTTCGGCAGGTATTCCTGGGGCCAGCGGCGGATGCCGGGGATGGCCGAACCTTCCATCGGTTGCAGGCCGATGATCTGCACCGCCGGGTTCTGTTCCTTGAGGTACTGCGAGCAGCCCATGATGGTACCGGTGGTGCCCATGGAACTGACGAAATGGGTGATGGTGCCCTGGGTCTGTTGCCAGATCTCCGGCCCGGTGCTGTTGTAGTGGGCAATCGGGTTGTCGCCGTTGGCGAACTGGTCGAGCACCAGGCCGCGGCCTTCTGCCTGCAGCTTTTCAGCCAGGTCGCGCGCGCCTTCCATGCCCTCTTCCTTGGTCACCAGGATCAACTCGGCGCCATAGGCGGTCATGGCTGCCTTGCGTTCGGCGGTGGAGTTGTCCGGCATGATCAGGATCATCTTGTAACCCTTGATCGCCGCCGCCATGGCCAGGGCGATCCCGGTGTTGCCGGAGGTCGCTTCGATGAGGGTGTCGCCGGGCTTGATCTGATTGCGCAGCTCGGCGCGGGTGATCATCGACAACGCCGGGCGGTCCTTGACCGAACCTGCCGGGTTGTTGCCTTCGAGCTTGAGCAAAAGCGTGTTGCTGGTAGCCCCGGCGATGCGCTGCAGGCGAACCAGAGGCGTGTTGCCGACGCAATCGGCGATGGTTGGGTACTGCAGGGTCATGGGCGTTATCGCAATCCGGACGGCAGGGGCGCCTATCATACCGGCAAACCCCGCGCGGCCATATCACGCAATCGTAGGACGCTATAGCTGTCAGCTATAAGCCCGTTGGCGATCGCGAGGCATCGCACTTCGTGGCAGCAGGCTTACCCCGCGATGAATCGCAATCGCCCACCGCCAAGCGCATGCAAACCCTCAGCCCGCGCTCGCCGTTCTGCGCCCATACCCTGCCACCCTGACGCCGGATGGCACTGCGGGCAATGCTCAGCCCCAAGCCGAAACCACCATCCCCCGGCCGCGAACCGTCGAGCCGCGAGAACGGCGCGAAGATCCGCTCCAGGTCCTCCTCGGCCACGCCCCCGCCCTCGTCTTCGAGGTCGATGCGCCAGTAACCGCCTTCGCGTTTTCCACTCAGGCGTACATGGCCGTCGATCGGTGAATGACGAATGGCATTGCGCAGGATGTTCTCCAGCGCCTGGGCCAGGTGATTTAGATTGCCCTGCACCCAGCAGTCGAGCGGCACGTTACAGACCAGCCGCTGCGGCGCCCAGCCACTTTCGTAGCAGGCATTTTCGCTGAGCATGTCCCACAACACCGGCAGCTGGATCGGCTCCAGGTTCATCGGTGCGCGCTCGGCATCCTGCCAGGCCAGTTGCAGGGTGTCCTCGACCAGTTGCTGCATGCCGTCCACTTCACGGTGCACGCGTTCGCGCAGGCGCTGCAGGTCGGTTTCGCCATCGCAGGCCACGCGCAAACGGCTCAGCGGGGTGCGCATTTCATGGGAGAGGTCGCGCAACAGCTGCTGCTGCAGCACCACGGTACCCTGCAGGCGCTCGGCCATCTGGTCGAAGGCCCGGGCCAGTTCGCCAAGTTCGTCGCGGCGCTGGATGGTGCGCGAGTCGAGCCGCGTCGTGAGCTGGTCGGCACGCCAGGCGCGGGCCTGCTCGCGCAATTGATTGAGCGGCACGATCAGCATGCGGTACAGGCCGACACACAACAGCAGGGTGAACAACCCAGGAATGATTCCGTTGGTGATCACCCGCCAGAAAAGGCGGTACTGGCCCGGGTTGAAGCGCTCGGGCAACTCGATCACCAGCGAGCCCTGGTCCGGGTCTTCAAGAAACGGTATACGCAGCCAGGGCTGGCCGATGCTTCGTCGGCTCATGGGCCAGTCGACCCCGCGCAAACGGGTCAAGTGCTGAACTTCGGCGCTGCCCAGGCTGAAGCTACCCAGCGGCCGGAGGTCACCGTCGAGTACGCCGACCCAACCCTTTTCGCGCGAATGCATCCCCTCCAGCCAACGATCCACCCCCTCCCGCCCACCTTCTTCCCAGGCTTGTTCGGCTTCAGCGGCATAGCCGCGCAATACCTCGCGGGCCGGCTCGGAGAGGAAGGCGTTCTGGGTTTCCATGTGCCGGCCCCAGGTGTAACTCAGGCCGATCATCAACAGGCAGAACCCCACCAGCAGGATGGCCAGCTTCCAGAACAGCGAATGACGATCGAGCACGCTCAGTCCGCCTCGCCCGCGCCAAACAGGTAGCCCTTGCCCCACACCGTGCGGACCTGCCGCTCGTGGTAGCCGATGGCCTTGAGCTTGCGGCGGATCTGACTGACGTGCATGTCCAGGCTGCGGTCGTGGCGGGCGTAGCCGCGTTGCAGCACTTGCTGATAAAGGAAGGGCTTGCTCAGCACTTCGTCCTGGCTGCGGTGGAGGATGTCGAGCAGGCGGAATTCGCTGGGGGTCAGGCCCGCCCAGGCACCCTCAAGGCTGACATCGCACAGTGGCTCGTCGAAGTGCAGCTGGCCGACGCCCGCCTCATGCGGCACCTTGGCGCGACGCTCGAAGGCCACCCGGCGCAGGATCGCCTCGATCCGCACGCGCAGTTCAGCAAAGCTGAAGGGTTTGGGCAGGTAGTCGTCGGCGCCGCGCTCGAAGCCACTGATCCGGTCCGCCTCGGCCCCCAGCGCCGACATCAGGATGACCGGCGTGGCGCTGTGCCGACGCAGGCGCGCCAGGGCATCCAGGCCGTTAAGCCCCGGCAGCAGGATGTCCATCAACACCAGGTCGAACACCTGCCGCCCGGCGGCCTCCAGCCCTTCCAGGCCGTTGCGGCACCAGGTCACCTGGAAGCCGCCGCGCTGCAACTCTTCATGCAGATAGGCACCCAGGACAGGGTCGTCCTCGATGGCCAGGATACTGGACTCGTGAATAGCTACGGGATTCATTGGCAACTGCCATCAATTCTCAGTTGCGTGATTATTGGCTATACCGTCTTGCCAAGGCAACCGCTGCACGACCGACGCGAACCTTGACGCGGGCCGTGCAAGCGCTCGCAAACCGCAGAGCGGTAAGCCCCCGGCAGACAAAAACCAATACAAATGAGTGCATTGCCACCAAGCCCGGAGTAACGTTCCCGCTGGAGCGCGCTTGCGCGTTGGCACATGACAGGAGACAGGTGTGCTCGATCGTTTGGGAATCCGCAGCCGCGTGCTGCTGCTGGCGTTGCTGCCAGCCAGCCTGATGGCCCTGGTGCTGGGCAGCTACTTCACCTGGCTGCAGCAGAACGAACTGCGCACGCAACTGTTGCAACGCGGCAAGATGATCGCCGAGCAGTTGGCCCCGCTGGCCGCCCCAGCCATGGCCCGCCTTGCCCCGGAGCAGTTGGAGCGCATCGCCGCCCAGGCGCTGGAGCAGTCCGACGTGCGCGCCGTGGCGTTTCTTGCCGCCGACCGCACGCGCCTGGCACACGCCGGCCCGAGCATGCTCAACCAGCCCCCCAGCGGCGGCACCGGCACACAACTGTTGCAGCGCACCGGCAATGACGCCACCCGCTACCTGATGCCGGTGTTCGGCCATCACCGCGACCTGGCCACCGATGCCGTGCCCAACGAGGCCGAGCGGCTGCTCGGCTGGGTGGAGATCGAGCTGTCCCATGACGGCACCCTGCTGCGCGGCTACCGCAACCTGTTCACCAGCCTGCTGCTGATCTTCGCCTGCCTGAGCCTGACCGCCCTGCTCGCCGTGCGCATGGGCCGCACCATCAACGGCCCAATCAACCGCATCAAGCATGCGGTCAACCAGCTCAAGGACGGCCACCTCGACGCGCGCCTGCCGGCCATGGGCAGCCATGAGCTGGACGAGTTGGCTGCGGGTATCAACCGCATGGCCGAAACCCTGCACAGCGCTCACGAAGAGCTGCAGCACAGCATCGACCAGGCCACCGAGGACGTGCGCCAGAACCTGGAAACCATCGAGATCCAGAACATCGAGCTGGACATGGCGCGCAAGGAGGCACTGGAAGCCAGCCGCATCAAGTCCGAGTTCCTCGCCAACATGAGCCATGAAATCCGAACCCCGCTCAATGGCATCCTGGGCTTCACCCATCTGTTGCAGAAAAGCGAGCTGACCCCACGCCAGCTCGATTACCTGGGCACCATCGAAAAGTCCGCCGACAACCTGCTGGGGATCATCAACGAGATCCTCGACTTCTCCAAGATCGAGGCCGGCAAGCTGGTGCTCGACAGCATCCCGTTCAACCTGCGCGACCTGATCCAGGACACCCTGACCATCCTCGCCCCGGCGGCCCACGCCAAGCAGTTGGAGCTGCTCAGCCTGGTGTACCGCGACACGCCCTTGTCGCTGGTGGGCGACCCGCTGCGGCTCAAGCAGATCCTGACCAACCTGGTGAGCAACGCGATCAAGTTCACCCGCGAAGGTACGATCGTGGTGCGCGCCATGCTCGAAGACGAGCAGGAAGACAGCGTGCAGCTGCGCATCAGCGTGCAGGACACCGGCATCGGCCTTTCGCCGCAGGATGTACGCACCTTGTTCCAGGCCTTCAGCCAGGCCGACAACTCGCTGTCGCGCCAGCCCGGCGGCACCGGTCTGGGGCTGGTGATTTCCAAGCGACTGATCGAGCAGATGGGCGGTGAGATCGGCGTCGACAGCACCCCGGGCGAAGGCTCGCAGTTCTGGATCAGCCTCAACCTGCCCAGGGCCCACGACGATATCGAGGAGCAACCGCTGCAGGCGCTGCTGGGCCGCCGGGTGGCCATCGTCGACGGCCATGACCTGGCGCGCCAGGCCCTGGAGCATCAGTTGGAGGACTGCGGGCTGTCGGTCTGCCTGTTCACCTCCTACGACCAACTGTTGCAGGCCGTGCACGCGGCCGCGCAAGCCGGGCAGCCATTCGATTTCGCCGTGCTCGGCACCAACCTGGGCAGCCTCTCGCCCGAACAGCTCGGCCACTATCACCAGCAACTCGAACGCCAGGGCTGCCAGTGCGTGGTGCTCTGCCCGACCACCGAGCAGCCGCTCTACCAACCCTACCTGCCCAACGCCCATGGCCAGTTGCTGGCCAAACCGACCTGCACACGCAAGCTGCGCCGCCTGCTGCTGGAACTGGTGCAACCGCGCCGCCCGCTCGGCGAACAGCGCCATGTCACAGGCGAGCGCATGCCCAAGGTGCTGTGCGTCGACGACAACCCGGCCAACCTGCTGCTGGTGCAGACCCTGCTTGAAGGCATGGGCGCCGAAGTGCTGGCGGTGGACAGCGGCTTCGCGGCGGCCCAGGCCGTGCAGGATGAACCCTTCGATCTGGTGCTGATGGATGTCCAGATGCCGGGCATGGACGGGCGAGCCTGCACCGAACAGATCCGCCGCTGGGAAAGCAGCCACAGCGGCCCGGCGCTGCCAATCGTCGCCCTGACCGCGCACGCCATGGCCAATGAAAAGCGCGCCTTGCTGCACAGCGGCATGGACGATTACCTGACCAAGCCGATCAGTGAGCGTCAGCTGGCCCAGGTGGTGATGAAATGGACTGGCCTGAGCCTGGGTGCCCCACAACCCGAACGCAGCCCCGAACGCATGCCCGACAGCAGCGAACTGAAAGTGCTCGACCCCGAGGAAGGGCTGCGCCTGGCCGCCGGCAAACCGGACCTGGCGGCGGACATGCTGGCCATGCTGCTGGCCTCGCTGGCGTCTGAACGGGAGGCCATCCTTGCGGCCTGTGAAGCAGGCGACCACGCTACCCTGATCGAGCGCGTGCATCGGCTCAACGGCGCCTCGCGCTATTGCGGCGTGCCACAGTTGCGTGCGGCCTGCCAGCGCAGCGAAACCTTGCTCAAGCAGGACAACCCACAGGCCCAGCAGGCGCTGGATGAGCTGGACCGGGCCATTGTCCGCCTCGCGGAACAGGCACAATGCAGTGTGTGATCGAGTATCCCGCGATGAGGCCGCCACAGCCCATACAGATCAATAGACGCCCTGCCCGTCTGGCTAGACTGGCGGCGTAGCCATAAAAGGAATACCGCCATGCGCGCTCTGTTGTTCAGCAGCCAGCACTACGATCAGGAAAGCTTCGAGCGTGCCGCCGCTGGCACGGCCCTGGAGCTGCACTACCAGCCCGCACGCCTGACCCTCGACACGGCGGCCCTGGCCTGCGGTTACGAGGTGGTCTGCGCGTTCATCAACGATGAACTCGACGCCCCGGTGCTGGAGCGCCTGGCGGCTGGCGGCACGCGCCTGATCGCCCTGCGCTCGGCCGGCTACAACCATGTCGACCTGGCCGCGGCGCAGCGCCTGGGGCTGGCGGTGGTGCGGGTGCCCGCCTACTCGCCGCACGCCGTCGCCGAGCATGCCGTGGCCCTGATCCTGGCCCTCAACCGGCGCCTGCACCGCGCCTACAACCGTACCCGCGAAGGTGACTTCACCCTGCATGGCCTGACCGGCTTCGACCTGCACGGCAAGACCGTCGGCGTGGTCGGCACCGGGCAGATCGGCGTGGCGTTCGCCCGCATCATGGCCGGTTTCGGTTGCCAGCTGCTGGCCTACGACCCCTACCCCAACCCCGAACTGCTGGCCCTGGGGGCACGCTACCTGACGCTGCCCGAGCTGCTGCGCGAAGCCCGCATCATCAGCCTGCACTGCCCACTGACCGAGCACACCCGGCACCTGATCAACGCCCACAGCCTGGCCCAGCTGCAACCCGGCGCCATGCTGATCAACACCGGCCGCGGCGCTTTGGTCGACACCCCGGCGCTGATCGATGCGCTCAAAAGCGGCCAGCTCGGCTACCTGGGGCTGGATGTGTATGAAGAAGAGGCGCAACTGTTCTTCGAGGACCGTTCCGACCAGCCCCTGCAGGACGATGTGCTGGCGCGGCTGCTGACCTTCCCCAACGTGATCGTCACCGCGCACCAGGCGTTCCTGACCCGCGAGGCGCTGGATGCCATCGCCGCGACCACCCTGGACAACATCACCCGCTGGGCGGCAGGCAATCCGCAGAACATCGTCGAAGGTTGATGCTAGGATACGCGGCAATTCTGGAGGACCCATGGTCGAACACGATTTCCGCTACACCCTTTTCAACCCGCAACACACCCTGATCGAATGCCGCGCACTGGTGCCGGGCCGTTACCAGGTCACCGGCAACGGCGGCTCGATCCAGAAAAACGACGTGCTGCTGGTCAGCCTCAAGGGCAGCAAGACCCTGTCCATGCGCCTGACCGTGGAAACCGTCCGCCACCTGATCAACCCGAGCGGCCAGTGGGTTGCCGTGGCCAAGGGCCCGGTGTTCAACGAACTGGAAATCCACGAATGGCAGGTCAAGTGCGACAGCTGCGACGCCGTGCTGGATTTCGAGTTCGCCGCTGAAGCCAAGCTGGGCAAGAAAGGCCACGCACCGGCCGCCAGCGCCCGTGTGGCGGAACTGGGCTGGGCCAGCCAGGGCGACAAGCACCTGTGCCCAAAGTGTCAGGAGCGCGCTGAGTGAAACAGCTGTTGAGCGCCGCGCTGATCGCCGGCGGCCTGATGGGTTGTGCAGCGCAGCCTTCGCCCCTGCAGCAGGAGCAGAGCTATGTGCTGGAATGGATCGGTGAGCGACCGCTGATCGACTACAGCCACCTCACGCTGACCCTGGCCAACGATGGCCGCGCCTACGGCAATGCCGGCTGCAACCACTGGTTCGCACCGTACACGCTGAACGGCGAGCAACTGAGCTTCGGTAAGGTCGGCAAGACCCGCAAGCTGTGTGCGCCCGCCTTGATGGACCAGGAAAAACGCTTCCTGCAGGCGCTGGAAACGGTACAGCGCTGGGACGTGTCGCCGATCGAGCAGATCCGCTTCTGGCCGGCTGAAGGCAAGCCGTTGCGCTTCTGGCCTGAAGAAGGCTGAAACTCCCGGGGCTGCTTTGCAGCCCTTCGCGGGTAAACCCGCTCCCACAGGGATCGCGCATATCTGTGGGAGCGGGTTTACCCGCGAAGGGCCGCAGAGCGGCCCCAAATATTCAAGCGCCGTCCTTGAGCGCCTTGATCTTGGCCTGCAGCCCTTCAAGCGTCTGCTCGCCCATCAACTGCTCTCGTACCTTGCCCTTGTCGTCGATGATGTAAGTCACCGGCAGCGCTTCGCTGCGCGGCAACTCGTAGCGCTCGGCCGGATCCTGGGCGAGTACGGTGAAGGCGATGCCCAGGGTGTCGGCGGCGGCCTTGAGGTCGGCGCCCTGCAAGCCGTCGAAATTCACCCCGAGCACCTTGATGCCCTGGGCCTCCCACTGCTTGGCCGCGGCATTGAGCTCGGGAATTTCCGTACGGCACGGGCCGCACCATTCGGCCCAGTAGTTGAGCACCAGCCAGTGCCCTTCAACCTGTTCGCTCTTCACCGTATTGCCGTGCTGGTCCACACCGTAGTCTGCACCGCAGCCGCCGAGCAACAGGCTCGCGGTGATGGCCAGTGCAGCTGCCAAACGCCTTGCCATGGGTCAATCCTTCTCGAAGTTTTCAAGCATTGAAGTCGGTTAGAATAGCCGCCACACCCTGCTGGATGCGACCCGTCATGACCGAACTGACCCTGTATCATAACCCGCGCTGCTCGAAATCCCGCGGCGCCCTGGAGCTGCTCGAGGCACGCGGCTTGTCGCCCACCATCGTGCGCTATCTGGAAACCCCGCCAGACGCAGCCACCCTCAAGCAACTGCTTGGCCAGCTGGGCATCGGCGCCCGTCAGCTGCTACGCAGCGGTGAAGACGAATACAAGGCCCTCGACCTGGCCAACCCGGCCTTGACCGATGCCCAGCTGATCGAGGCCATGGTCCAGCACCCCAAACTGATCGAACGCCCCATTCTGGTGGCAGGCAGCAAGGCCGTGATTGGCCGCCCGCCGGAGAAAGTGCTGGAGATCCTGCCGTGAGCGCCCCGTACATCCTAGTGCTGTATTACAGCCGCCACGGCTCGACCAGCGAGATGGCCCGGCACATCGCCCGCGGCGTCGAGATGGCCGGCCTGGAAGCCCGCCTGCGCACCGTGCCGGCGATCTCCACCGAGTGCGAAGCGGTGGCCCCGGACATCCCCGCCAGCGGCGCGTTGTACGCCACCCTCGATGACCTGCGCCATTGCGCCGGCCTGGCCATGGGCAGCCCGACCCGCTTCGGCAACATGGCCGCCCCGCTCAAGTACTTCCTCGACGGCACCAGCAGCCTGTGGCTCGGTGGCGAGCTGGTGGGCAAGCCGGCGGCGGTGTTCACCTCCACCGCCAGCCTGCACGGCGGCCAGGAAACCACCCTGCTGTCGATGCTGCTGCCGCTGATGCACCACGGCATGCTGGTGCTGGGCTTGCCCTACAGCGAATCGGCCTTGCTGGAAACTCGCGGCGGCGGCACCCCGTATGGCGCCAGCCACCATGCCGGTGCCGACGGCAAGCGCGAACTCGATCAACACGAAATCACCCTTTGCCGCGCGCTCGGCCAACGCCTGGCGAATACCGCCAAGGCCCTGGGTGGCGAACGTGGCTAAAAAACCCAAGGTACTGCCACCCCTGGACTGGCTGACGCCACGGGTACGGCTGACCCGCGCCTTGAGCCTGGCCTGTTTCTTCGGCCTGATCGCCTTGCTGGTGGTGAACAACCTGTGGTTCGCCGACCTGCACGGGGCGCGGGTCGGGGTGATCCTGGCCGTCGAACTGATCCCCCTGCTGCTGCTGTTGCCCGGCATGCTCAAAGGCAGCGCCCGGGCGCATGCCTGGACCTGCTTCGTGGTGAACATCTACTTCATCAAGGGCGTGCTGGCGGCGTTCGACCCGGCGCGAGCGGTGTTTGGCTGGGTTGAGGTGCTGGTGAGCCTGGGGTTGTTCGTCAGCGGGTTGCTGTTCGTGCGCTGGAAGTTCCAGCAGGAGCGGCGCCTGGCGGGCGAAGCAAGCTGAACGCCATCGCGGGGCAAGTCGCAGCGGCGAACCGCCGCTCCCACGCTGCACTCACACAGAATGCGTGGGAGCGGGCTTGCCCCGCGATGGCATTACCACTGATTTCAGTGGTTGACGGTATGCGCCAGCATCACCGACAACTGGCACAGCGGCCGCCCGCTCTCGGCGTGCCACTGGTTGAACGCCTGCTGCACCAACGCCAGGTCGCGCTGGCTGGTCGGCGGCTTGTCGATGATCTGCTGCGCGATCAGCGCGGCCGCCATGTCGTCGGTGGGGATGAAGGTATCCTTGCCGACCATGCGCAAGAAGCGCGGCGCCGACAGCCCGCCCAATTGGTTGCCGTGCTTGGCCAGGTATTTCCACAGCCCGACGATATCGGTCTCTGGCCAATCGGCGATGAACGCGCCGAAACTGCCGTTTTCCCTGGCCACATCCAGCACCATCTGCGCATTGCGCGGCACGCTCTTGAGCTTGCCCAGGTGGCGGATGATGCGCTCGTCCTGCATCAGCCGCTCCAGGTGCTCGGCGCCCATCAGCACGACCTTCTCCGGGTCGAAACCAAAGAACACCTGCTCGAACGCCGGCCACTTGGCGTCCACCAGGCTGTGCTTGAGCCCGGCGCGGAACACGCGCAAGGCCAGGGTCGACAGGTAGCGGTCATCGCTGATGTCGCGCAACTGCGCCGGCGTGCGCGGCTGCGGCAGGAAGGCCTCCAGGGCCTGGGCCGAGCCGAAGCGATTCAGGCAGTACTCATGCAGCCACTGGTAGTCGCGCATGGGCTCAGAGATTCACCACGTCGAGAAAGCGCGGGGTGGCGTTTTCGTCGATCGTAAGGCTGGTGAAGTCGAACAGGTTGCGGTCGGCCAGCTGCGACGGCGCCACGTTCTGCATGGCGCGGAAGATGCTTTCGGTACGGCCCGGGTGCTTGCGCTCCCACTCCACCAGCATGTCCTTGACCACCTGGCGCTGCAGGTTTTCCTGCGAGCCGCACAGGTTGCACGGGATGATCGGGAATTCCTTCATGTCCGAATAGGCCTGGATGTCCTTCTCGCTGCAGTAGGCCAGCGGGCGGATCACCACGTTGCGCCCGTCATCGGCGCGCAGCTTCGGCGGCATGCCCTTGAGCGCGCCGTTGAAGAACATGTTGAGGAAGAAGGTCTCGACGATGTCGTCGCGGTGGTGCCCCAGGGCCATCTTGGTCGCGCCGATCTCGTCGGCGAAGGTGTACAGCGTGCCACGGCGCAGGCGCGAACACAGCGAGCAGGTGGTCTTGCCCTCGGGCACCAGCTCCTTGACCACCGAGTAGGTGTCCTTCTCGACGATGTGGT
Source organism: Pseudomonas sp. ES1 (assembly GCF_050586605.1). Classification (NCBI taxonomy): domain Bacteria; kingdom Pseudomonadati; phylum Pseudomonadota; class Gammaproteobacteria; order Pseudomonadales; family Pseudomonadaceae; genus Pseudomonas; species Pseudomonas sp. ES1. The sequence goes on from NZ_JBOBDM010000022.1 coordinate 74,318, forward strand.
ACTCGACACCCAGTTCCTTGAGGTAGGCCGGCAGCACGTGCTCGGGGAAACCCGGCTGCTTCTGGTCCATGTTCACCGCGACGATCTCGAACTTGATCGGCGCCACCTTCTGCAGGTGCAACAGAACGTCGAGCATGGTGTAGCTGTCCTTGCCGCCGGACAGGCAGACCATGACCTTGTCGCCATCCTCGATCATGTTGTAGTCGGTGATGGCTTCGCCAGCGAGACGACGCAGGCGTTTTTGCAGTTTGTTCTGGTTGACCGAGAGGGTGCCCATAGCGCTTGGATCCGCGAGGTGTGACAAAAGGCGCATATTTTACGCACAAATGGCGCACCGCTGTAGGCCATTCCGATAAAGACTTCAAGGGAATCAACACCGGGCCTGACAGCGCAATTTGCTCTAAAAAGCCGGTTTTGTGTGGGGAACGGCTTCCTATACTGCGACATAAGGCCACATGACCGCAGTAATCGATGTTCCTGGCCTCGGGCCACAGGCGCTCCATCTGGGGGGCGTTTGGCAACGACGATAGGAGTGACCAGTATGATTCATCACGTTGTTGGGCTGTTCACCCACCCTGACCAGGAGTGGCGGGAGATCCGTGGCGAGGACGAAAGCATCAGCCACATGTACCTGACGCACACACTGATCCTGGCGGCGATCCCCGCCGTCTCGGCGTTCATCGGCACCACCCAGGTGGGCTGGGTGATCGGCGAGCGCCCGGCAGTGATGCTGACCATGGAAAGCGCGATCTGGATGAGCATCATGTCGTACCTGGCGATGCTCGCCGGGGTGGCCGTGATGGGTGCCTTCATCCACTGGATGGCGCGCACCTACGACGCCAACCCGAGCATGGCGCAATGCATCGCCTTCGCCACCTACACCGCGACCCCGCTGTTCATTGGCGGCCTGGCGGCACTTTACCCGCACCTGTGGCTGGGCATGCTGATCGGTACGGCGGCGATCTGCTACACGGTCTACCTGCTGTATGTGGGGCTACCGACATTCATGAACATTCCGTCCGATGAAGGCTTCCTGTTCTCCAGTTCGGTGCTGGCGGTGGGCCTGGTGGTCCTGGTGGCGATCATGGCCGCCACGGTGATCATCTGGGGACTGGGCGTGGGGCCCGTCTACACCAACTAGCACACACCTATTAGATCGACCCGACACGGGAGCATCACCGAGGCCGCCGCAAGGCGGCTTCGTTCCATCCGCTGATCGGTGGCTCGGCAGGCCCGAAGCGCTTGCGGCATAATGCCCGGCCAGGAGAACCACCCCGCCATGCCCGAGCAGCTCAAGCAACGCGTCGAAACCTGTTACCAGCAAGCCGAAACCTTCTTCAAACGCCATTTCCCGCGCCCGGAAGTGAGCTTCAAGCTGCGCGGGCAAAAGGCGGGTGTCGCACATCTGCACGAGAACCTGCTGCGCTTCAACCTGCAGCTGTACCGCGAGAACCAGGAAGACTTCCTGCGCCAGACCGTGGCCCATGAAGTGGCGCACCTGGTCGCCCATCAACTGTTCGGTGACCGTATCCAGGCCCATGGCGAAGAGTGGCAGCTGATCATGCGCGGGGTGTACGAACTGCCGCCCAACCGCTGCCACAACTATGAGGTGCAACGGCGGGTGGCGATGCGCTACATCTACCGCTGCCCGTGCCCTGAGGGTGAATTTGCGTTTACCGCGCAGCGGCACAAGCTGGTGCGCCAGGGACGGCGCTACCTGTGCCGACGGTGCCGGGAGATTCTGGTGTACAGCGGCGAGACCCGGGTCGAATGACCAGGCCTCTTCGCGGGTAAACCCGCTCCCACAGGTATTTCGTCGACCTTGTGGGAGCGGGTTTACCCGCGAAAGGACCGGTACCGACGCCAGCACTGTCCCAGGCACAAAAAAGGCGACCCGAAGGTCGCCTTTTTGCTTTTCACATCGCGATCAACGCGCCGGGCCTTCAGCTACGCCGAGGTCGTCGGTCGGGCGGGTCTCGACCAGCGGCGAACCACCGGAGGCCAGCTCCGACTCCAGCTTGTCGGTATCCAGCTCCTTGACCCACTTGGCCACAACTACGGTGGCCACGGCGTTGCCGATCAGGTTGGTCAGGGCGCGGGCTTCGGACATGAAGCGGTCGATGCCGAGGATCAGCGCCAGGCCGGCAACCGGCAGATGGCCGACGGCCGACAGGGTCGCTGCCAGGACGATGAAGCCCGAACCGGTAACGCCGGCAGCACCTTTGGACGCGACCAGCAGCACCAGCAGCAGGGTGATCTGGTGGGTGATGTCCATGGTGGTGTCGGTGGCCTGGGCGATGAACACCGCGGCCATGGTCAGGTAGATCGAGGTGCCGTCGAGGTTGAACGAGTAGCCGGTCGGGATCACCAGGCCAACCACGGATTTCTTCGCACCCAGGCGCTCCATCTTGGCCAGCATGCGTGGCAGGGCCGACTCGGAGGACGAGGTGCCCAGCACGATCATCAGCTCTTCACGGATGTAGCGGATCAGCTTGAGCACGCTGAAGCCGTGGGCGCGGCAGATGCCACCCAGCACCACCAGCACGAACAGCACGCAGGTGATGTAGAAGCAGGCCATCAGGTAGCCCAGCTGCACCAGCGAACCCACGCCGTACTGGCCGATGGTGAAGGCCATGGCACCGAAGGCGCCGATCGGGGCCAGCTTCATGATCATGTTGATGATGTTGAACATGACATGGGCGAAGCGGTCGATCAGGTCCAGCAGCGGCTTGCCGTAGCTGCCCAGGCGGTGCAGGGCGAAGCCGAAGATCACCGAGAACATCAGCACTTGCAGGATGTCGCCGTTGGCGAAGGCGCCGACCACGGTGTTGGGGATGATGTTGAGCAGGAAGCCAACGGTGGTCTGCTGTGCGCCGGCGGCGGCGTAGGCGGCCACGCTGCTGGCGTTCAGGGTGCTGACGTCGATGTGCATGCCAGCGCCTGGCTTGACCACGTTGACGACGACCAGGCCGATGATCAGGGCGATGGTGGAGACGATCTCGAAGTACAGCAGCGCGTAGCCGCCGGTCTTGCCCACCGACTTCATGCTCTGCATGCCAGCGATGCCGCTGACCACGGTACAGAAGATGATCGGGGCGATGACCATCTTGATCAGTTTGACGAACCCGTCACCCAGCGGTTTGAGGGCAACGCCGGTTTCCGGATAGAAGTGGCCGAGCAGGATACCGATGGTGATGGCGAGCAACACCTGGATATACAGCGATTTGTACAGCGGCTGACGTGTCGTCATGGCTCATTTTTCCTCAAGTGTGCCGGCGCATCCTTCCCAGGATGTGGGGCACCTGAATCGCGAACCCTCCTGCACCCGGAGGGATTTGTCGTTGTGTTCGAGCGCCTGGGCAGGCCTCTGCCAGATGAATAGCAAGGGTGATGCCAAGGTGCCCGCTTGAGGTGCACGACCCGTATTTACGGGGTGGGAATGCCCTCGGACGGGGCGTAAATGCAGGTAGGAAATGGCGGATTCCCGCCCGATGGCGGAAATCGTACAAGGTAGGTTGGCGGGAATCCGCCTTGACCGGCATAAGCGACAGCAGGGCTGGCCTCATCGCCGGCAAGCCGGCTCCCACAGGTAAAGCAGCCGCTGTGTTTTGGTGGGAGCCGGCTTGCCGGCGATGGAAGCGACGCTCAATCCAGGCGGAATGCGATGCGGAACGCTGCCCCGCCCAACGGCGAATCACCCAGGCTCAACTCGGCGTCGTAGCTGTCGATGATGTCCTTGACCACCGCCAGGCCGATCCCCTGCCCCGGGTGCTGGCTGTCCAGCCGCTCGCCGCGCTCGAGGATGCGCTCGCGCTGGTCGGGGGGCACGCCGGGGCCATCGTCTTCGACGCACAGCTCCAGCAGCCCCGGCGCTTCATGCAGGCTGACCCGTACCTGCCCCAGGCACAGCCGGTAGGCGTTTTCCAGCAGGTTGCCGAGCAGTTCGAGCAAAGCCCCCTGCTCCATCGGCACCCGCGCCTGGGCCGGGATGTCGAGGCTGACCTCGACGCGTTTGTCACGGTAGACCTTGGCCAAGGTGCTGCACAGGCTGTCGAGCAACGGGCCGAGCTGCACCTGGTGGCGCACCAGCCCGCTCTTGCGCAGGCTGGCACGCTGCAACTGGTAGTCGATCTGCTGGCTCATGCGCTCGATCTGGCCCTGCAGCACCCGCCCCTGTTCCGGCTCCTGCTTGCCCTGGGCCATGCTTTCGCCCACGCCCTGCAGCACCGCCAGTGGGGTCTTGAGGCTATGCGCCAGGTCGTCGAGCGAATCCTTGTAGCGCTGGCGCTGCTCGCGCTCGCTGCGCAGCAGGCGGTTGAGCGAGCCGGTCAGGCGCAGCAGCTCACGGGGATGCTCACGGCTCAGCCCCTCCCGTGCGCCAGCTTCAACCTCGTCGAGTTCGACGCTGAGCCGGCGCAACGAACGCAAGCCCCAGGTCAGGCCGGCCCAAAGCAGCAGCATCAACGCCAGCAAGGCGGCGCCAAAGCCCAGGTAGAGCTTCTCGCGCAAGCCATCGAGGGTGTCCTGGTACTCACGCACCGGTTGCAGGGCCACGATGCTGAACGCGGCGCTCTTGCCGCCCAGCAACTTGACCTCCACGTCATAGACGAAGAACTCGTCGCCATCGCTTTGCTGGATGCGCGCGAATTCGTTGCCCCGCCCGTCGTAACGCGGCTGGTAATTGATGTTCTGGTTGCGGGTGGCCCGCGACTGCCAGACCAGCTTGCCCTGGCGGTCGAAGATATAGCCGAGCAGGCCGGTGTAGGGCAGGTTGAAACGTTCGTCCGGCAGCAGCGCCGGCATCTGCAACTGGCCGCGCTCGATGCGCGCGGCGGAGATCAGGGTGGTTACATCCGACGCCAGGCGCTGCTCGATCGACTCCTGCAACGCCAGGCTGAAAGCCTTCTGCAATGCCGGCAGCAGCGCCAGCATGAACAGCAACGCCAACAACGCCGCCGCCAACATCAGGCGCACGCGCAGCGAACGGATCATCGGCAGCGCTCGGTGAACAGGTAGCCCAGGCCACGCACCGTGTCGATCGGCTTGAAGCCCTGCTCGCCCTCGAGCTTGCGCCGCAAGCGGCCGACCAGCACCTCGATGACGTTGGGGTCGCGCTCTTCGTCCCCCGGGTAGAGCTGCTCCATCAGCCGATCCTTGGCCACCACCTGCTGGTGATGGCGCATGAGGTATTCGAGGATGCGGTATTCGTAGGCGGTCAGCGCCAGCGGCGCGTCGTCCAGTGTTGCCTGCTTGCGGTTGAGGTCCAGCACCAGGGGGCCGGCGGCGATGGTCGACTGGGTGAAACCGCTGGAGCGGCGCAGCAACGCATTCAGGCGCGCTTCCAGCTCTTCGAACTGGAACGGCTTGACCACGTAATCGTCGGCACCGGCGGCCAGGCCTTCGACCTTGTCCTGCCAGTTGCCACGGGCGGTGAGGATGAGGATCGGGAAGCTCTGGCCCTGGCTGCGCAACTGGCGGATCAGGTCCAGCCCGCTCATGCCCGGCAGGCCCAGGTCGATGATCGCCAGGTCGTGGTTGTACTGCTCGGCCTGGTACAAGGCCTCTTCGGCATTGGCCACCGCCTGCACCACATGGCCGCCCTCGCCCAGGCGAGTGAACAGATGATGACGTAGCAGCGCCTCGTCCTCGACCACCAGCAATTTCATGCAACTCTCCTTCTTAGGTTGCCTGTGCGATCCCATTCGCGGGTAAACCCGCTCCCACAGGTACTGCATCGCACTATAGGCTTGCGCTTGACCTGTGGGAGCGGGTTTACCCGCGAAAGGGCCGGTACAGGATAACAGCGACCTCAGAACTTGTAGTTGGCCGCCAGGTAGGTCTGCGCGCTGCTGTTCAGGCGCAGAGTGCCGATCTTCGCGCCGTCATGGGGCGACAGCTCGGTGCTGGCGTTGCTGCGCAGGTAGCGGTAGCCCAACTCCACCGAGGCATTGTCGGTGACCTGCTGCAGCACCCCGCCCTGCAGGCCGACGGCGTAACCGGTATCGGTATCACGGCTGTAGCCGGAGGACTCCTGGGACAGTTTGGTCACGCCAAGCGAAGCGCCGCCGAACAGCTTGGTGGTATCGCCCACCGGCAGGAACAGGTCGTAGCTGCCGAGCAGGTTTTCCTGGCGCAGCTTGAGGCCGCTGTGCTCGCCCGAGACGTTGTCGTAGGTCAGGTAGTAGCGGCCCTGGTTGTTCATCTGCCCCAGGCGAACGCCCCAGGTACCGTCCTTGGCGATGATGCCATCGGTGTTCAAGTGGTCGGTGTTGCTCTGCAGCAGGCCGGACTTGCGAACCTTGTCGCTGGTCTGGCCATAGGTGAGGCTGGCGAAGGTGTCGTCGGCCTGGGCAGTGGTGGCGATGCCAGCGGCGCAAACGGCCATGGCGGCAAGCAGGGTGTTGAAGGTTTTCATAGGTTCGTACTCCAGTTGGATGCGCTGTTTCGGTCTGGGGACTAGAGTAGGGAGGACGCCCTGAACCACCGCTGAACCCGGCCTGAACCCCGGCTGAACGAAATACCCACCGCAAAAGAAGGAGCTTTGCCCATGCGTTCCCTGCTTGCCCTGGCCCTGCTGTGCAGTACCGCCCTTGCCCAGGCAGCGGTGCAGACCCGCGAGATCCGCTACCAGGATGCCGATGGCACCCCGCTGATCGGCTACTACGCCTATGACGACGCGGTCGAAGGCAAACGCCCCGGTATCGTCGTGGTGCATGAATGGTGGGGCCTGAACGACTACGCCAAGCGCCGCGCCCGGGATTTCGCGGCGCTGGGCTACAACGCCCTGGCCATCGACATGTACGGCGACGGCAAGCACACCGAGCACCCGCAGGATGCCCAGGCGTTCATGGCAGCGGCGATGAAGGACCCGCAGGCGGCCGCCAAACGCTTCGACGCGGGGCTGGAGTTATTGAAGCTGCAGCCCAACACCCGGCAACACCAGCTGGCCGCCGTGGGCTACTGCTTTGGTGGCAAGGTGGTGCTCGACGCCGCGCGCCGTGGCGAGAAGCTCGATGCCGTGGTGAGTTTCCATGGCGCGCTGGTCACCCAGACGCCGGCCAAGCCCGACGTGATCCGGGCCAAGATCCTGGTCGAACATGGCGAGGCCGACAGCATGGTCACGCCGGAGCAGGTGGCGGCGTTCAAGGCAGAGATGGATGCGGCCAAGGCCGACTACAAGTTCGTCGGGATTCCGGGGGCCAAGCATGGGTTTACCAACCCGGATGCCGATCGGTTGAGCCATGGCGAGCATGGCGGGCCGGACATTGGTTATAGCAAGGAAGCGGACGAGAGTTCGTGGAAGGACATGCAGGCGTTCCTCAAGTCGGCGTTTGATTGAGAATCGCTGGGGCCGCTTTGCGGCCCTTTCGCTGGCAAGCCAGCTCCCACCCACCTGTGGGAGCTGGCTTGCCAGCGAAAGGGCTGCGAAGCAGCCCCCAACAATTTCAGCTCCACCGCCCGCCCAACGGCTGGCACAATACCCGCCATGAACAGACTCCCCGCCTGCTGCGCCCCCCTCCAGCACCACTGGCCCCTGCCCCGTCCGGTCCCCGGCGCGGTGCTGGTCAGTTGCGCCTTCGACCCGGCCCAGCTCGCCGCCGATGACTTCCAGCGCGCCGGCATCGCGCAAAGCGCCAGCCTGCAACGCTCGGTGGCCAAGCGCCAGGCCGAGTACCTGGCCGGCCGGGTATGTGCCCGCGAGGCCCTGCAGCGCCTGGATGGCCGCGACTATGTGCCCGCCACTCACGAGGACCGCTCGCCGATCTGGCCCGCCGGCATCCACGGTTCGATCACCCACGGCCAGGGCTGGGCCGCCGCCGTGGTGGCAGCCGACGGCGCCTGTCGCGGCCTGGGGCTGGATCAGGAAAGCCTGCTGAGCGAGGAGCGTGCCGAACGCCTGGCCGGCGAGATCCTCACCCCCGCCGAACTGGAACGCCTGGACCGCAGCCAGCAGGCACTGGCCGTGACCCTGACCTTCTCGCTCAAGGAAAGCCTGTTCAAGACGCTCTACCCGCTGACCCGACAACGCTTCTACTTCGAGCACGCCGAGCTGCTGGCATGGTCCGCCGATGGCCACGCCCGCCTGCGCCTGCTGACCGACCTGTCGGCGCAGTGGCGCCACGGCGTCGAGCTCGATGGCCAGTTCTGCGTGCAGGACGGCCACCTGCTCAGCCTGATCAGCGTTTAATCCCGTGGCTGCTCGCGTGGCCAGCTCAGGCTGAAACAGGCCCCGCCCAACTGCTCGCTACGCCCCACCAGGGCGCGGCCGCCGTGCCAGTAGATGATCCGCCGCACGATCGACAAGCCCAGGCCATGCCCGCCCGAGGCGCGGGTGCGGCTGTCATCCAGGCGGGTAAACGGGGTGAAGATGCGGTCCCATACGCCTTCCGGGATGCCCGGCCCGTCATCCTCCACATCGATACGGCAGCGCTGCTGGCCGAGTTGATAGCTCAGACGCACCTCGGACTCGGCGTGGCGCATGGCATTGCGTACCAGGTTCTGCAGGGCGCGGTGCAGGTAGCGCGGCTCGGCCTCGACCCAGGCAGCGCCACCGTCCAGCCCATGGCATTCGCCGCGCAGCACGCGCACATCGGCGCGCAGCGGGGCCAGCTCGTCGATCACCCGGGCCAGCAGTTCATCCAGGTCCACCGCCTGGAACAGCAAGGCCGGAGCGCCCTGCTCCAGGCGGGCGTAGGTCAACATCTCGTCGACCAGCTTGTCCAGGTCCTGGATATCGCCGTCCATGCCGGCCAGGTGCTTGGCCCGGGCCTGCTCGGTGCTGGCGCTCTCGATCATCTCCAGGCCGAAGCGCAAGCGCGCCACCGGCGTGCGCAATTCGTGGGACACCGCCCGCACCAGCTCGCGCTGCATGGTCAGCGAACGCTGCAGGTGCTCGGCCATGCCATTGAAGGCTTCGGCCAGGCGCCCGACCGAGTCGGCGTCACCGGCCGGCACGCGGGTATCGAGGCTGCCCTGGGCGATGCGCGTGGCAGCCACTTCCAGGCCCGAGACGCGCCGCTCCAACTGGCGCACCAGCAGGTAGACCATCAAGCCGATCAGACACAGGCCAAGAAAGGCGATCAGGATCAGCAACTGCGGCGGGTACGGGTTGAGCTGGTGCAGCGGGCCGATCTCCAGTACCCAGGGCGAGCCGGGCAAGCCCGAAAACACGCGGATCGAGTCACCGTCCTTGGCCAGCGCCATCACCGTGTCGCCCTCCTCCACCCGGCGCCGCTGGTCGTCATCCAGCGCCGCGCGCTCGATGCGCTGCAGGGCGATGTCGAAGCCGAAGCCCTTGCTCTGGCGGATCTGCGCCAGGCGGCTCTGCTGTTCGCTGACCGGGTAACGCACCAGCTCGTCGGCCAGCAGATAAAGGGTGGCACGCGCCAACTGCTCGCTGACCTGCTTGACCTCGGCCACCAGCAACTGGTCTTCGCGCCCGACCCGGCGCAGCACCCGGGCGGCATGCGGGCCGGTCTTTTCCACCACCACCAGGTCGCGGTACAGCCGTGCGCGCTGGCCGCCATCGAGGGTGAAAGCCGACAGCGGTTGCAGGTTGAGCGGCACCCCCAGCAAGCGCTCCCAGATCACCAGCGAACGCTTGCGCTCCACGTCGTTCTGCTGCGCCAGGTTATCGGCCATCAGGCTGAAGGTGCCTTGGGCCAGGCCTTCGCGGTGCTGGCCGGCACGCACCTCGTTGGCCAGGTGCAGGCTGAGCACGCCGAGCACGGCCACCAGTACCAGCACGGCAAGCATGCCGCCATAGATGCGCAGGAAAATGGAATTCATGGGGCCGGTGCCTGGGCGGCCTCGCCGACGAACAGGTAGCCCTTGCTGCGCAGGGTCTTGATCAGGCGCGGGTTGATCGGGTCGTCGCCGATCTTGGGGCGGATCTTGGAGATACGCACGTCGATGGAGCGGTCCTGGCCGTCGTAACCGACGCCGCGCAATGAGGTAAAGATTTCTTCGCGCGACAGCACCCGCCCGGCGTTGCTGGCCAGCAGCCACAGCAGGTCGAATTCGGCGCCGGTCAGCTCGACCAGCTGGCCGCCCAGGCGCGCCTCGCGCAGGCGCTGGTCGATGTGCAGCGGGCCGAAGGCCAGGGCTTGCTGGCGCTCCGGCGCTTCGCTGCGACGCAGCAGGGCATGGATGCGCGCCAGCAACAGGCGTGGGCGCACCGGTTTGCATACATAGTCGTCGGCGCCCTGGTCCAGGCCCTGGACCTGGTCGAGTTCGTCGCTGCGGGCGGTGAGCATGAGGATGGGCCCGGCGTACTGGCCGCGCACCCGGCGGCAGATGCTCAGGCCGTCTTCGCCGGGGAGCATCAGGTCGAGGATGACCAGGTCGGGCTGGCTGTCGATGATGCGCCGCGCCGCGCGGCCGCCATCGCCCTCTACCGCCACCTCGAAGCCGTTGGCCTGGAGGTACTCGGCGGTGAGCTCGGCGAGGCGCTGGTCGTCCTCGACGATCAGGATGCGGTTGTTCGGCTGATCCATGGCCCCTCTACCCCTGTGTGCTGGTCTTTTTGTTGTTC
>NZ_JBOBDM010000023.1:0-81381 GCF_050586605.1 Pseudomonas sp. ES1
TCACACAGCCAACCTGTGGCAAACTGCGCGCCCCCAAGGAGCTCGCCATGCCCAGACCCCGCTGCGAACGCTGCCAGCGCCCGATTGCCCACTGCCTCTGCCCGCTGATTCCCAGCCTCGACAGCCGTACCCGCGTGGTCGTGCTGCAGCACCCCAGCGAATCCACCCATGCCCTTAACACCGCGCGCTTGGCGGCTCTGGGGCTGGTCAACGCTGAATTACGGGTGGGCGAAGCGTTCGACGATCTGCACGCCCTGCTGCAAACCCCAGGCTATCGCCCCGCGCTGTTGTTCCCCGGCGAGCAGGCCCAGGCGCTGAGTGCCTATGACGCGGCAGACGACCGCCCGCTGTTGCTGATCGTCCCCGACGGCACCTGGCGCAAGGCGCGCAAGCTGCTGTACCTGAATCCGCTGCTGGAGGCGCTGCCACGGGTCACCCTGGCGCAGGTCGCGCCGTCGCGCTATCGCTTGCGCAAGGCGCCTGAACCGGGGGCATTGTCGACCCTCGAAGCGGTGGTGCAGGCGTTGAACGTGCTGGAGGCGCCCGCCGGCTTTGATGCCTTGCTACGGCCCTTCGAAGCCCTTATCGAGGGGCAGATCAGCGCCATGGGTGAGGAAACCTTCGCGCGCAACCACGGCGAACAGTGAGCATTGGCACCTTGCTTCAACGCACTAACTGAATCGTTTAAAAGGCGATCGTGGGGCTGGACAAATGCTGCAAGTCTTCGCCACTCCGTTTGGGTTCACCTGCCCGCGCGCGCTTTTCTGCAAGTCCCGATCTGGCGCGCAGCGCTGACCGCTGTCGCCCGTACAACTGCGCGTAGGCTCGCTGGTGGTCAAAGCGTCGCACGGCGGCGGTACCAAGGACACCTGGGTGGTGGAGGGCTGACTGATGCATTCAAGGACCGCTTCGGACCTGTACTGGATGTCCTGTTACCTGGAACGTGCGGAGAGTCTTGCGCGCATGTTCGAAGTCAGTTGTTCGCTGTCGCTGATGTCCCAGGCCGGGCGCACCAATGGCCGTCTGGAGCTGAGGATGTCGCTGCTGGCGGCCGGGACGCTGGACGACTATCACCGTCGCTATGGCGAACTCAACGTCGAGCACATGCTGCATTTCTCTGCCTTGGACGACAGCAACCCCGGCAGCAACTATTGCTGCTTGCGCGCCGCCCGCGCCAACGCCCATGTGGAGCGTGGGCGAATCACCGCCGAAATGTGGGAGAACATCAACGCCACGTGGCTGGAAATGCGCAACATCGTCGGCTTCCCAACAGCTGATCTCGCAGGTGCTCGGCACTGCGCGATTGGCCGCCTGCCGGCATGACTCATTTCGGGTCGGTGATCGCCGAACCTACCTCTTCCGTTGCCGCGTGCCTGGGTATTAAGGCACTTTCCTGTGCATTGTAAATGCTATCTGTGTCCAACCAGGTAACACGCTCTGAAGTTGCTACAGGCCATGCTGGGCAATAAGCAGGGCCGCAGAGGCAACTCTATGAATTCACGTGTTTTGTTTGGTTGGATCTAGTAAATAGGAGTCGTCTTACATTGTGATAGGTTCTTTCCTACGCCATTGCGTGAGGGTTTTGTTTTGTTTGGGTATATGATTGGTCCCCTGGAATTTTGGGGTGGTGGGTTTTTACATTGTTATCAGGTCTGGCGCAGTTTGCGTTGAGGGCTTGTCTGTGGCAGGTAATTATTTGTTGGTCCGGTGTCAGTCGTTTTGATTGACCTCGGAGAGGGTCTTGCCGTCAAGTAGGGCTTTTCTTTGCTTGTTGGGGCGTATTGTTAATCGGGTTGCGTGAATTTATATGCAGGACCTGTGAGAGGTTGGTGCGAACTTTTGTGCGTGCGCGATAAGTATTGGGTGGTCTTGGCGATGGTAAAAAATTGTGGTCGTGTGAAATGAGTGCCAGGTTTACATGTGGTCAACTGATCGATAACTGTCCGCAGGGTGAACATTCCGCGGTTGGGGAGCATGTTGCCATTCTGATGTGTACCTACAATGGCGAAAAATTCCTTCAGCCCCAGTTGGACTCGATCGCACGTCAATCTCACACCAATTGGTCCCTGTTCATTTCCGACGATGGTTCAAGTGACCGGACGCACTCGCTGCTTTCCAGCTTCCAACAGTCCCAGGGCGCTGGCCGTGTCAATCTTCTCGCAGGGGCGGGCCAAGGCTTCGTGCATAACTTTCTGTCGTTGACCTGCCGCGTGAATGCCGCAGCGGATTTCTTTGCGTGGTCCGACCAGGATGACATCTGGTGCGAGGATAAATTGAAAGTCGCCGTGGCGTGGCTAAGCAGCATTCCACGCACAACCCCCGCATTGTATTGCGGTCGTACCCAGGTTGTCGGCGAAGACTGCACAAGCCGATCGCTTTCCCCCAGGTTTTTCTTCACGCCACATTTCAGGAATGCGTTGGTTCAGTGCATCGCAGGTGGTAACACAATGGTGTTCAATTCGGCTGCCCGGGCCCTGATTATCGAAGCCGGCTATCAGATAAAGGTGCCGTCCCATGATTGGTGGTGCTACCAACTCATCAGCGCTGCAGGCGGTGTCGTTCGTTACGACCCAGTCCCCCGACTCCTGTATCGACAGCATGGCGGTAATGTAATTGGCAGCAGTATGGGCATGCGTAGCCGGCTGCTGCGCATCGGCATGTTATGGGAAGGGCGTTGGCGCAGTTGGGATTTTCGAAATATCGAGGCGTTGGAAATAATGGCGCACCACCTTCTCGCGCCGAACGCCAAAACATTGTTGCACTTCAAGCGGGCGCGTGAACAGAAGTTGCCGTTTCGCTTGCTTAGCTTGTTCAGGGCTGGTGTCTATCGCCAGACGGTGTTTGGTAACTTAGGGTTGGTCTTTGCAACTCTGTTCAAGAAGATTTGAATATATGACTATTCTAGTGACTGGTGGCGCGGGTTTTATTGGCGCCAATTTCATCCTTGACTGGGTTGCCACTACTGACGAGTTGGTTGTCAATGTTGACAAACTGACCTACGCAGGCAACTTGCATAATCTCGCCTCCCTTGAGGGCGTTGCGCAGCACGTGTTCGTCAAGGGCGACATCGCCCACGGCGATCAGCTCATGCAGTTGCTCCGTCAGCACAGGCCGCGCGCGGTGATCAACTTCGCCGCCGAATCACATGTGGATCGCTCGATCGACGGCCCGGAAGACTTCGTGCAGACCAACATCGTCGGCACTTTCCGCCTGCTCGAAGCCGTGCGTAGTTACTGGAACGGATTGCCCGACGCTGAGCGCCAGGCAATGCGCTTGCTGCATGTGTCCACCGACGAGGTCTATGGCACTTTGGACGAGGCCGAGGCGGCCTTCACCGAGGTGCATCGCTACCAACCCAACAGCCCCTATTCGGCCAGCAAGGCTGCCAGTGACCATCTGGTACGCGCCTATTACCACACCTACGGTTTGCCGGTGCTGACCACTCATTGCTCGAACAACTATGGCCCGTGCCAGTTTCCGGAAAAGCTGATCCCGCTGATGATCGCCAAGGCCTTGTCGGGAAGCACGATTCCTCTGTATGGCGACGGCGCCCATGTGCGTGACTGGCTTTACGTGAAGGACCACTGCAGCGCTATCCGGCGCGTCTTGCAGGCAGGTGCGGTGGGTGAGGTGTACAACATCGGAGGTTGTAACGAAATGCGCAACCTGGATGTGGCTCGACATCTCTGCGGCTTACTCGATCAATTGTGCCCGCGCGCCGATGGCGCCAGCTACCGAGCGCTCATTACCCACGTGGCCGACCGCGCAGGCCATGATCGGCGTTACGCGATCAATGCGCAGAAGGTCGAGCGGGAACTGGGTTGGCGCCCTGCCGAGACCTTCGAAACGGGTATGCTCAAGACCGTGGCCTGGTACCTTGAGAACCAGGCCTGGCTGCAAAACGTGCGCTCCGGTGAGTACCGCAACTGGCAGTCCCTATGAAGATCCTTCTGCTGGGCCGAAATGGACAGTTGGGTTGGGAGTTGCAACGCAGCCTTGCGCCCCTGGGTCAATTGCTTGCGCTGGATGCCCGCAGCACAACGCATTGCGGCGATCTGCATGACATCGGCGGGCTTGGCCAGACCCTGCAGCGTTATGCCCCCGACGTCATTGTCAATGCGGCGGCCTACACGGCCGTTGACCAGGCCGAGGAGAACGTCGCCAGCGCCTACCGGGTCAATGCCGAAGCGGTGCAGGTACTGGCCAGGTATGCCGCCATGCAGGGCGTGCTGCTTGTCCACTACTCGACGGACTATGTCTACCCAGGCTGTGGCACCCAGCCATGGACCGAAGGCGATCCGGTCGCACCGTTGAACGTATATGGCACCAGCAAGCTGGCGGGCGAGGATGCCATCCGCCGCTCAGGGTGCAGGCATCTCGTGCTGCGCACAAGTTGGGTGTACGCCGCCCGTGGCCAGAACTTCGTACGCACCATCCTGCGTCTGGCCCGGCAGCGCGAAACCTTGAGCGTGGTCGACGATCAGTTCGGCGCGCCGACCAGTGCCGAGCTGCTGGCAGACATCAGCGCCCTGGCGATTGTCGCGGTGCAGCGTGATCCCAACCTCGCAGGCCTCTACAACGTGGCGGCAGCCGGCGAAACCACTTGGTTCGACTATGCCAGGTACGTGCTGGAACAGGCCGAGAGGGCTGGCCTGCCACTCAAGGTGAACGCCGGCAGTTTGCTGGCCATACAAAGCGAGCGCTATTCGACGCCGGCGTTACGCCCGCGTAACTCACGCTTGTCGACCCATAAGCTGCAAAGCGCATTCGCCGTGACGTTGCCTGCCTGGCAAGTCGGCGTGACGCGCGTGCTCACCGAAGTATTGGAGAAAGAGCATGAATGAACGTAAGGGCATTATCCTGGCCGGTGGTTCGGGCACCCGTTTGTATCCAGCGACACTGGCTATCTCCAAGCAGTTGTTGCCTGTCTACGACAAACCGATGATTTTCTACCCGCTGACGACCCTGATGTTGGCGGGTATCCGCGACATTCTGATCATCTCCACGCCACAGGACACACCGCGCTTTCAGCAGCTCCTGGGCAATGGGGAGCAGTGGGGACTGAATGTGTCCTACGCCATCCAGCCGTCGCCGGACGGGTTGGCGCAAGCCTTTCTGATTGGCGAGGATTTTCTCGGCAATCAACCGTCCGCCCTGGTACTGGGTGACAACATCTTCTATGGCTACCACTTCCAGGCGTTGCTGCGCCACGCCAGTCAGCGTGAGCATGGCGCGTCCGTGTTCGCCTATCACGTGAGCGACCCGCAACGCTACGGCGTGGTCGCTTTCGACGCGCAGGGAAAGGCGATCAGCCTTGAGGAAAAGCCGCAGCAACCGCAGTCCAACTATGCCGTAACCGGGTTGTACTTCTACGACTCGCAAGTGGTCGATATCGCCAAGAGCATCCAGCCCTCGCCACGTGGCGAACTGGAGATCACCGATATCAATCGCATCTACCTGCAGCAAGGCGCGTTGTCCGTCGAGATGATGGGCCGTGGCTACGCATGGCTGGATACGGGTACCCATGAATCGTTGCTGGAGGCGGGTCAGTACATCGCGACCATCGAGCATCGCCAGGGCTTGAAAGTCGCCTGCCCAGAGGAAATCGCCTATCGCCAAGGCTGGATTGGCGCCGAACAGCTCGATGCCATGCTGACGCCGTTGCTGAAAACCGGTTATGGCCAATACCTGCAGCGCATTCTCAACGAGCGGGTGTGCCAATGAACGTATCGCCATTGGCAATTGCCGATGTGCTCATGTTCGAGCCATCGGCGTTCACCGACAGCCGTGGACGGTTCTTCGAAAGTTTCAATCAGCGGATCTTCGAAGAGGCTGTCGGACGAGAAGTCCGGTTCGTGCAGGACAACCACTCGTGCTCTGGCCGAGGGGTGTTGCGTGGATTGCATTACCAGATTGAACACGCCCAAGGGAAGTTGGTGCGGGTGGTCGTCGGGGAGGTATTCGACGTGGCGGTCGACCTGCGCCGCGGCTCGGCAACTTTTGGCCAGTGGGTGGCGGCCCATCTTTCAGCCGAGAACGGACGCCAACTGTGGGTGCCCGAGGGCTTTGCCCACGGTTTCTATGTGCTCTCGGAAGCGGCGGAATTCTTGTACAAGACCACCGACTACTACGCCCCGGCCCATGAACGTTGCCTGCTCTGGAGCGACCCGCAGGTGGCGATCGACTGGCCGTTGCTGGGCGAGCCGGTGGTGTCGCACAAGGATGCTGCCGGCTGCAGGTTTGCCGAGGCTGATGTTTACGAACTGTCCGAATGACCGGGGCACGAAGCGTTTCAGCGCAAGCCCGACGTGCTGGCTGGTGAATCAACGAGGTATTTGAACGGTGCAACGATTCTCTGCGTCTCCGCTGGAGATGCTATCCGCAGCCTGGCGTCAAAGGCGGCTCATCTACGTGCTCAGCAAACGTGAAGTGTCCGGCCGCTACCGAGGTTCTTACCTTGGCCTCGGCTGGTCATTGCTCAATCCTGCTTTCATGCTCGCGGTTTATACCTTCGTGTTCAGTGTGGTGTTCAACGCCAAGTGGGGCGTACAAGACCACTCGAAGGCGGAATTCGCGCTGATACTGTTTACCGGCCTTATCGTCTTCGGTGTGTTTTCCGAATGCATCACCCGAGCCCCAGCTTTGGTATTGGCCAATACCAGCTATGTGAAGAAAGTGGTCTTCCCCCTGGAGGTGCTGGTTATCGTGATGATGGCCAGCGCACTGTTCAACCTGCTGGTAAGCCTGCTGGTGTGGATGGTGTTCTACGTTGTTTGCTTCGGGCTGCCGCACGCGACCAGCCTGCTGCTACCGCTGATCCTGTTGCCATTGCTGTTGCTGACGCTGGGGTTCTCCTGGCTGCTGGCCTCGATGGGCGTGTTCATGCGCGATGTCGGGCAGGTGGTCGGGGTGCTGGTCACGGCGCTGCTGTTCATGTCGCCGATCTTCTATCCGCTTGCCGCCATACCCGAGCGTTATCGCTACCTGATCGAGCTCAACCCCATGACCCAGGTCATCGAGCAGGCGCGTGAGGTTCTGCTGTGGGGCACCCTGCCCGCATTCGGCCCATGGGCGAGTTCGATGGTGCTGGGGCTGATGTGCGCTGGGCTGGGTTTCGCCTGGTTCCAGAAGACCAGAAAGGGGTTCGCCGATGTGCTCTGACCTGGCAATCCGCGCCCGCGGGCTGAGTAAGTGCTACCAGATCTACGACAAGCCCCATCAGCGCCTTCTGCAGATGCTGGCAGGCCGGTGGCGTTGCTACTTCCGCGAATTCTGGGCGCTCAGGGACATCGACCTTGAAGTTGGCAGGGGTGAAACGCTGGGCATCATCGGGCGTAACGGTGCTGGCAAGTCGACGTTGTTGCAGATGATCTGCGGCACGCTGACGCCAACCGCCGGCGAGCTGCAGGTCAATGGCCGGGTCGCAGCGTTGCTGGAGCTCGGTGCGGGCTTCAATCCGGAATTCAGCGGTCGCGAGAACGTGTTTCTGGCCGCGGCACTGTATGGTCTTTCGCCTTCGCAGATCGAAGCGCGCTTCGATGACATTGCGGCATTCGCCGACATTGGGGCTTTCCTCGATCAGCCGGTGAAAACCTACTCCAGCGGCATGTACGTGCGGCTTGCGTTTGCCGTGGTTGCGCATGTGGATGCCGACATCCTGATCGTCGACGAAGCGCTATCGGTCGGTGATGCGTTTTTCACGCAAAAATGCATGCGTTTCATCAGGCAGTTCTGCGAAACCCGGACATTGATCTTCGTCAGCCACGACACGTCCTCGATCATCAACCTCTGTGACCGGGTGATCTGGCTGGAGCAGGGCCGGCAGCGCCAGGTCGGTCCGGCCAAGGCAGTGAGCGAGCAGTATCTCAATGCGCTGTTCGGCGATATTACGGCTCAGGTGTCAGGCAGCTCCTGCCTCGAAGCGCAGCGCCAGAGCATCGCACGGGTCGGCCAGCCCGAACTGGTCTGGCAGGACCAACGCACCACGGTGATCAATGCCAGTGCCTCGCGCAATGACTTGCAGGTGTTCCGTTTCGCGCCGGATGAAACCGCTGCCTACGTCGGCGGTAAGGCCAGCATCGCCGATGTGGTGTTGTGCGATTCGCTCGGTGCCAGGCTTAGCTGGGTAGTGGGTGGCGAAAAGGTCGTATTGAGTGTCCTCATCGAGGTCATGGACGATCTGCAGGGGCCGATCGTTGGCTTCTTCGTCAAGGACCGCCTTGGTCAGACACTGTTTGGCGACAACACCTTCGTCAGTTATCAGCATCGGCCGCTGAGCGCCTCGGCGGGCGCTCAACTGACCGCACGCTTCGAGTTCTACATGCCGTGGCTGGCCAAGGGCGACTACGTCGTTCAAGTGGCCGTCGCCGAAGGGACTCAAGACGAGCATCGGCAGCTGCACTGGCTGCATGAGGCGCTTGTCATTCGCTCCCATCATGATCCGGTGGCTACCGGAATCATTGGGATCCCTCTGTCCGCTATCAGTCTCAGCGTTGCCTGAACTAAGGTTGGTGTATGCATCCTAGTGCAATGACTCTCGGTGCTCTTTTCTTTGAATGTTATCTGTCGGATGCCGCAGGTAAGACCGTGGTCGACCTGGGGTCGCGGGACGTCAATGGCTCGCTGCGCCAGGCATGCCCTGTGGCGGCCAGTTACATCGGCGTCGATTTCGAAGCCGGCGCGGGTGTCGATGTGGTTTTGCAGGACCCTTATCAGCTGCCGTTTGCCGACGCCTCGGTGGATGTGGTGGTGTGCAGTTCGGTGTTCGAGCACTCGCAGTTCTACTGGGTGGTTTTTCTCGAACTCATGCGCATCCTCAAGCCTGAGGGCCTGCTTTATCTGAATGTACCGAGCAATGGCTACATTCACCGTTACCCGGTGGATTGCTGGCGCTTCTATCCCGATGCGGGTCGCGCGCTGGTGGCCTGGGGCACGCGCAATGGGTACACCCCGGCCTTGCTTGAGTCGTTCATCGCCAACAAGTCGGCGGGGACGCTTGAGCGCGAGCCAGCCAGTGCCTGGAATGATTTTGTCGGGGTATTCGTCAAGCAAGCGAGCTGTCGCACCGGTTACCCGCAGCGGATGCTGAGTCGCTATCCGCACTACGCCAATGCAACCTGCGACCTTGGCACGATCGACCCGAAGCCCAGCTTTGTCAGCGAAGATTTCAGTGTCATCAGCGCACGTGGAACGGCGCTGGCCGAGCAGCAGTCTGCCCTGGAGCAGTCTCGCCAGAGAGTTGCGGAGCTGGAGGCGGCGATCGCTCAGGGTGAGCAGGAGCGCAGCGGCCTTGCGCAGGCGCTCGATGAAACGCGGCTCAGCGTGGAGCAGCAACGTCAGGCACTGCTGGCGCTGTTCGCCTCCAACAGCTGGAAAGCCACGCGCCCGTTGCGCTGGGCCGGCAAGATGACGGCGCCCGCCAGGCGCAAGACGCATCGCGTGGTCGCCGGGATAAGGGCGCGCGGGGGGCTGAGGGAGGTGTTTCAAGGGAGTGTGCGAGTGCTGCGGCGCGATGGGCCGGTGTCGATGCTGCGACGCATGTCCTCGTTGCTCGGGTCGGCCGCCGTTGCCCCAGCCAAGGCAAGCGCCGCTGAGCCCGATATTCCGTCGATCCCGTTCGAATCGATCAGCGAAGGTTTCACCGAATACGCCAGCAATGCGCCGATCAACCCGCAGGTGAAGCTCATCGCGTTCTATCTGCCACAGTTTCACCCGTTCGCCGAAAACGATCAGTGGTGGGGCAAGGGTTTTACCGAATGGAGCAACGTGGCCAAGGCCGTCCCCAATTACCAGGGGCACTACCAGCCACACTTGCCGATCCACTTTGGCTACTACGACCTGCGGGTTGCGCAGGTCATGCAGGAGCAGGCCAGGCTGGCCAAATCCTACGGTGTGCATGGCTTCAACTACTACTTCTACTGGTTCGCCGGCAAGATCCTGATGGACACGCCGCTGCGCATGATGCTCGACGACCCCAAGGTCGACATGCCGTTCTGCATGACCTGGGCCAACGAAAACTGGACGCGGCGGTGGGACGGGCAGGAACAGGATGTGCTGATCGCACAGGACCACAGCACCGAGGATTCGCTGGCGTTCATTCGCCATCTGCTGAAGTACTTCGACGACTCACGCTACATCAAGGTCGATGGCAAGCCGCTGCTGATCATCTATCGCGCCAGTATCATTCCGGACATGGCGGCAACGGCCCGCTTGTGGCGCGAGGAAGTACGCGCCCATGGTTTACCGGGTCTGTACCTGGTGTGCGCGCAGACCTTCGGTATTCAGGCACCGGATGAATTCGGCTGCGATGCCGCAATGGAGTTTCCGCCGCACACGAGCTTGAGCCAGCGGATCAACGAGCAGCTGCAGATCACCAATGCGAACTATGCCGGCAACGTGTTCAGCTACGAGCAAGTGGTCGAGAACGCCGTGCGTGTCGCCGAGCCGGACTACAAGTTGTTCAGAACCGCGATGCTGTCGTGGGACAACACTGCCCGCAAGCCGAATAACAGCCACACCTTCCACGGCTTCAGCCTGCTGCGCTACAAGCAGTGGCTGTCGTTCCTGTGCAGCAACGTCAGCAGCAAGCGCAAATATGCCGCTGGCGAAAAGCTGGTATTCGTCAATGCGTGGAACGAGTGGGCCGAAGGCACGCACCTGGAACCTGACCGTAAATTCGGCTACGGCTATCTGCAGGCCACCTATGATGTGCTGGCCAACCACGCGGAGCCGAGCCTGTCGATCGAAGCCGACCAGCCCAGCCAGACCCACAGGCTCGCCGCTATCGTGCATGTACATTACCCGCAGGTGCTGGACGATTTGCAGCCGCCCCTGGATAACCTTGAGGCTGTGGGTTGCGATCTGTACTTCACGGCCACCAATGCTCAGGCGGTGAGGGCGATTCGCAGCGCCTACCCGAATGCTTCGATCTACTTGGTGGAAAACCGTGGGCGCGACATCCTGCCATTCATCAGGGTGCTGGCCAGGCTGCAAGCACTGGGCTATGACGCAATCTGCAAGTTGCATGGCAAGAAAACCCCTTATCGGCCCGACGGCGAGACGATCAGGGACGAGCTTGTAGCCGACCTGGCCGGTAGCACTGAGCAAGTGGCCATGCTTGCCCGACGCTTTGCCGAGGATCCACAGCTAGGCCTGATTGTGCCTGGCAAGTACTTGATCGAGCACAGTGACCGGAACATGACCTACAACCATCACGGGGTTGCCGAAGCCTGCCGGCAGTTGGACCTCGAGTTCGCTCGCGAGCAGTTCCCGGCGGGCTCGATGTACTGGTTCCGGCCGTCGGCCCTGGCAAGGCTTGAGGCATTGCAGCCCACGGATTTCGATCTTGAGCGCGGCTTGTGCGACGGCACTTTGCCCCATGCTGTGGAGCGGCTGGTGGCCTTGCTGGTACGTGATGCCGGCTACCGCGTGGAGGTCTGCTAGGGCGCGGGGCCGGCTGGTTCAGCGCTCGCGCAGCGCCTCGGTGCGTGCCTTGAGTACCGGTTTCAACAGGTAGTCCAACACGCTCTTCTGCCCGGTGATGATATCCACCGTGGCCACCATTCCCGGGATGATCAGCAACGGCTTGTTATCCCCACCCAGGTGGTTCTTGTCGGTGCGTACCTGGATCAGGTAGAACGCGTTGCCCTTGTCATCGGTGACGGTGTCCGCACCGATCAGCTCCAGCTTGGCCTTGAGCCCGCCGTAGATGGTGTAGTCATAGGCACTGAACTTGACCATCGCCGTCTGCCCTGGGTGCAGGAACGCCACATCCTGTGGCCTTACCTTGGCCTCGATCAGCAGGTTGTCCTCGATCGGCACGATCTCCACCAGATCGCTGCCGGGCTGTACCACGCCGCCGATGGTGTTGACCTTGAGCAGCTTGACGATGCCGTGCACCGGCGACACCACGGTGGTGCGGTTGACCCGGTCGTCGATGGCGATGCTGGTGGCGGTGATCTTCGAAAGCTCAGTGCGTTTGTCGTTGAGCTCCTTGGCCGCCTCGGAGCGGAAGGTGGCGTCGGACTCCTGAATCTTGCTGCGGATCTCGGCCACGGCCGCTTCGGCGCGGGGGATCGCCAGGCTGGTGGCATTGAGCTGGCCGCGGGCTTCGACGGTGCGCTGCTTGAGGCGCAGGATTTCCACCGGCGAGATGGCGCCCTTGCTGACCAGCGGCGCCGACATGTCCAGTTCCTGTTGCAGCAGGCCCAGCGCCGAGCGGTATTGGTCGACCTTGGAGCGGAACTCAGCGAGCTCCTGGGTCTTCTGCCGCAGTTGTTCGTTGAGGGTCTGCTTCTCGCTGGCCAGGCGGCGCTGACGTGAGTCGTACAAGGCCGCTTCGTCCTCGGCTACTTGCGGGGCTTTGTCGCGGACGTCCTGCGACAGCACGAAAGGGCGGCCTTCAGCTTCGGCCGACAAGCGCTCGACCTGGGCAGTGAGGGCGTAGCGGTCGGCTTCGCTTTCGCCCTTGTTCGACTTGAACCGGGTGTCGTCCAGGCGCAGCAGGGTTGCGCCCTTGTCGACCATCTGGCCTTCGCGCACGAAGAGCTCGGTGACGATGCCGCCTTCGAGGTTCTGCACCACCTGCACCTTGCTCGACGGGATGGCCTTGCCTTCGCCGACCGTGACCTCGTCGAGCACGGCGAAGTTGGCCCAGACCAGGGCCACCAGCAGCAGGATTGCGGCCAGCCACACGGTCAGCCGCGACAGGCTGGGTGAATCCTGCAGGGTGGCGCCGGCGAGCTCTGGCAGGTAATCGCGTTCAGCGTGCTTTTCGGTGCCTTGGAGGTAGCTGCGTACGCTGTGGAAAATGGACATCTGCTGCCCCCGATGGAGAGTGGAGAGCCTGTGGGAGTGGGTTTACCCGCGAATGCGGCAGTGGCCCTGCTGGCGCTTTCGCGGGTGAACCCGCTCCCACAGAGAGGGTGTTGCATTTGCAGACCTACAAAGCCGATCCGATACGGCCCTTGCGCAGTGCATCAATCACCGCATCTTTCGGCCCGTCGGCGACGATCTTGCCGTTGTCCAGCACCAGCAGCCGGTCCACCAGGCTGAGCATCGAGGTGCGGTGTGTGACCAACAGCAGTGTCTTGCCCGGTACCCAGTTCGCCAGGCGCTGGCGCAGTTGTTCCTCACTGCTGTTGTCCATGTGGCTGGTGGGCTCGTCGAGGATCAGGATCGGTGGCTCCAGCAACAGTGCCCGGGCCAGCAGCACGGCCTGGCGCTGGCCACCGGAGAGCAGTTGGCCGCGCTCGCCCACCGGGCGCTCGAAACCTTGCGGGTGCTGCCGGGCGAGGTCACTGACGCCGGTCAGCTCGGCCACTTCGAGCATGCGTGCATCGCTGACATGCCGCGCACCGAGGGTGAGGTTGTCGCGCAGGCTGCCGGCCAGCAGCGGCAGGTCATGGGCAACGTAGCCGATCTGGTTGCGCAGGTCGGCGATGTCCAGTTGGCGCAGGTCGAGGTTGTCCAGCAGTACCTGGCCCTCGTCGGGGTGATGGAAGCCCATCAGCAGCCGCGCCAGGGTGCTCTTGCCCGAGCCGCTGCGACCAATGATGCCGATGCGCTCGCCCGCTTTGAGGGTGAAGCTCACGTCGTTGAGGGCTGGGGCAGCCTGGCCTGGGTAACGGAAGGTGACGTGGCTGATGCTCACCCCGCCGTGCAGTGTGGTGTGCTCGAGCGCCAGGCGGTCCGCCTGGCGCTCCTGCGGCAGGCTCATCAGCGCATCGGTGCTTTGCATGGTCAACTGCGCCTGCTGGTAGCGGGTGATCAACCCGGCAATCTGGCCCAGTGGAGCAAGCACGCGACTGCCCAGCATGTAGCTGGCAACCAGGGCGCCTACGCTGAGGTTGCCAGCGATGATGCTGTACACACCGGCGACTATGGTGGCCATGCCGCAGAACTGCTGGATGAACAGCGTACCGTTGGTGGCCAGGGACGACAGGTTGCGGGCGTGGGCGTCGAGGCGAGTGATGGCGCCGTTGGTGTGCTCCCACTGGTACTGGCGCTCGCTTTCGGCGCCGCAGGCCTTGAGTGTTTCCAAGCCGCCGAGGGTTTCGATCAACAGGGCCTGGCGCACGGCGCCAAGGCTCAGGCTCTTTTGCACGGTGTCGCGCAGGCGCGCCTGGATGAACAGCGCCAGGGCCATGGCCACCGGGAAGGCGATCAGCGGGATCAGTACCAGCCAGCCGCCAAGCAGGCCGATCACTACCAGCATCAGCGCGACGAAGGGCAGGTCGATGATGCTGGTAAGCGTCACGGCGGTGAGGAATTCGCGCAGGCCCTGGAAGTCGTGGATGCTCTGGGCGAAACCACCGATGGTGGCCGGGCGGGCTTTCATGCTCATGCCGGTGATGCGTTCGAACAAGGTGGCGGACAGGATCAGGTCGGTCTTCTTGCCGGCCTGGTCCAGCAGGTGGGCACGGACCATGCGCAGCACCAGCTCGAAGGCGGTGCCGATGAACAGGCCGGCGACCAGTACCCACAAGGTCGACAGCGCCTGGTTGGGGACCACGCGGTCGTAGGTCTGCATGACGAACAGCGGCACCATCAGCCCCAGCAGGTTGATCAGCAGGCTCGCCAGCAGTGCGTCGCCGTACAGCCAGCGGGAGTGGCGCAAGGTGTCGCGAAACCAGGCGTTGACCCTCGGAATCAGTGGCGCGCGTACGTCCTCCAGGGTGTGGCGGGGGCGGGCGAACAGGGCCTGGCCGCTGTAGGCCTCGGCCAGTGCCTCGCGCTCGACCCATTGTTCACCGCCTTCGGCCTCGCACGGCAGCAGCAACGCCCGGCCGTCGTCCGCCCAACGTTGCAGCACGGCGCTGCGGCCATCGTTGAGGATCAACAGCACGGGCAGGTTGAGCGGCGAGATGGCGTCCAGTGAGCGCTGCAGCACCCGCGCCTGTAACCCGGCACGGGCGGCAGCGCGCGGCAGCAGCGCCAACCCCAGGCGTTGCTCGGCCAGCGGCAGGCCGCTGCACAGGCTGGCGCGGCTGGCGGGGCAGCCATGCAGTTTGCACAGGATCAGCAAGCCATCGAGCAACGGATCATCCACATCCAGGCGCGGTTGGGTGCTTTGCATGCTGGTCACGATGGCCTACTCCTGCCGCGGTGGACGCAAAAGATCCCTGTTTGTTTGAGGCCTAGCGCATGTCGGGCAGCCTGGCCTCGTTACGCACTTCGCTCTTGGCGATGGCCTCCGGCGGCAGCGAGATGCGTTGTTTGCCCAGCAGCTCACCCATGGTCGCCAGTACCCGGTACATCGAGAACTCCTCGGTGTAACGCACTTCGGTGTAGCGGCGGTTGGCGTTGTACAGCTCGTTTTCGCTGTCGAGCAGATCGAGCAGGGTGCGTTGGCCGAGGCCGAACTGGTCCTGGTAGGCGGCGCGCACGCGCTGGGTGGTTTCGGCGTATTCACGTGCGGTGGGGGTCTGCTTGCGCGCGTTGTTCATGGCGTTCCATGCCAGGCCGAGGTTTTCGTTGAGCTCGCGCAGTGCGTTGTTGCGGATGTCCATGGCCTGGTTGATCTTGTGGGCGTCGGACTGCAGGCGGGCCTTGTCACTGCCTCCGCGGAAGAGGTTGTAGCTAAGCTCGACGCCAGCCTGCCAGTCGTTGTTGTCGTGGCCCTTCTGGCCGGCGATGTTGTTGTTGGCGCCGGTGGCCAATACCGCGTCCAGACGCGGATAGAAGGGCGACTTGGCCACTTCGTACTGTTGCTCGGCGGACTTGATGTCCGCTTGTGCCGACTTGAGGTAGGGGTTGTTCTCGAGCATGCCCTGGCGGGCATCCTGCAGGGTGCCTGGCACTTCGCCCTTGATCGTGACCGGCGTTTCCAGCTCGTCGGGCACGCGCCCGACCACGCTGTAGAAGTTGGTTTCGGCGTCTGCCAGATCGACTTCGGCGGTGTCCAGGTTGTTCTCGGCCAGGGCGCGACGGGCGCTGGACTGGTCGAGGTCGGCGTTGCTGCCCACGCCACGCTCGCTGCGCAGGCCGATCTGGTCATTGACCCGCAGGTGTGCCTGCAGGTTGTTCTTGGCCAGGGTCACCAGTTCGCGGCGCTTGAGCACTTCGAGGTAGACCTCGATGGCGCGCAACGCCACGGTCTCGGCGGTGGCCTGGGTGTAGTAGGCGCGGGAGTTGGCCACCGCTTCAGTGCGGCCGACCTCGTTGGCGGTGTTGAAGCCGTCGAACAGCATCTGCCGCAGGCGCAGTTCGGACTGGGTGTAGCTGAGGGTTTCCTTGTTGTGGTTGCGCGTACCGTCCGGGTTGAAGCCGCGGGTGTTGGTGTTGTCCGAGCGCTGGCGGCCATAGCCGCCCACCAGGTCGACGGTTGGGTAGTAACCCCCGCGGGCGAACTTCACATCCTCGTCGGCCGACAGCCGGCTGTTGCGGCTGGCGCTGATCTGGGGATGCTGGTCCACGGCACTCTGCACAGCCTCGGTGATGGACATCGCCTGAGTATTGGCACACGCCATAGCCAATACGATCGCACTGGTGAGGGGGGTTAATGTGCGCATGGGGTACTTCTCCCTGGTCTCTAAAAAGTCCTGCGATCGCCAATAAAATGACGAAATATTAGAATCAAACCGTTTCAGGTTTGTAACAACAGAGCTAAGAACATTTAACGCGCGAACTAAGAAGAATTTCTCATAAGGTATATGCGAAAAAAAACTTATGCGGTCTAAAGAAACCACGACATTGTTTTATCCAGGTGGCTCGGCGAACTGGCTGGGATAGGCAGTTTTCGGGCTTTGCAGAAAGTTCTAGATTTTTTGCGGATAAGCAGTACGGGGAGGACGGCGAAAGCGGAATTTGGCGACAATAAATTGGCATTTACTAATGGCCACTGCCTATCACCGCTATCGCAGCAGTAGTCACATGGAGGGTGATTCCCGCGTATGTGACAGTAACGGTCCGGTAAACAGCCCATACGGAACGTTGCACGATTTACCCGGCATGCCTTGATCTGCGAAAAGCCCATCGGCAGGGGAGGCGTGCATTCATGGCCAGATTAGTCGGCGTGGTCAGCAAGGTGGTTGGCCAGGTTTTCGCGGTTGGGGACGACGGCCACCGGCGGTTGCTGGTGGAGGGCGACCGCCTGTTTGCCGGTGAGCAGCTCGAAACGGGGGATGCCAGTGCCGTGGCAGTGCGCCTGCAGAACGGTGCCGAACTCACACTGGGCCGCGACAGCAGCCTGCAGATAACCCCGGAGTTGCTGGCCAATCACGCACCCCATGTGAATACCCCCGACCTGCAACCGAGCGAGGCGCAACTCAGTGATGTCGAGCGCTTGCAAAAGGCCATCGCTGCGGGCGCCGACCCGACTGAGGAAGCCGAGGCCACTGCGGCGGGCGGTAACCCCGGTGGTGTGGCCGGCGCGTTGGGTGGCGGGCACAGTTTCGTCATGTTGTCCGAGGTGGCAGGGCGCGTCGCCCCTACCATCGGTTTCCCCACGGCAGGTTTCAACGGTATCCCCGAGCTGGCCAACCGTTACCTGGGCGAGCGGGACACTGACGGCAACGACAGTGGGGCATTGAATCCGCTTGCGCCACCACCGCCAGTCAATCCGCCGGATCACCCGGTCACCCTCAATGGCCTGGAGGTCGAGCCCGGTGAGCTGACCGTGAATGAAGCCAACTTGCCCCAGGGCAGCACGGACAACCCGGCGGCACTGACGCAAAGCGGCAGTTTCAACGTGGTGGCGCCGGATGGGGTATACAACCTCAGTGTCGGCGGCATCAACGTGGTTACCGCCGGTGTGGTGACCGGTGTGGGGCAGTCCATCGTCACCGGCCTTGGCAATATCCTCACCATCACCGGCTACAACCCGGCCACGGGCGTGGTCAGCTACAGCTACACGTTGCAGAGTAACGAAAGTCATCCCAATGGCGATGGCACCAACAGCCTGATGGAACACTTCCCAGTCAATGTCACCGACAGCAACGGCAGCCATGCCAGCGGCAGCCTTGATGTGAACATTGTCGACGACGTGCCCAAGGCCAATGCCGACTTCGCCCAAATCACCGAGGGTGACAGCTTCAGCGGCAACGTGCTGGACAACGACGTCAAAGGCGCCGATGTGCGCGGCGACGGCCAGTATGTGGTCGGGGTGCGTGCAGGCGACGATACGTCGAGCTCTGCGCACGGGCATTTAGGCGACCCGATCTATGGCCAATATGGCTACCTGACCCTGGATGCCCAGGGCAACGCCACTTACCAGGCCAACCCCAACCAGGATCTGCCGCCATGGGCGACGGACACCTTCGTCTATACCATCCGTGATGCCGATGGTGACGAGAGCACCACGACCATTTCGGTGAAGGTGCTGGACAGCAAGCTGATCGCTGGCACCGACAGCGAAGTGACGGTGTACGAGAAAGCCCTGGACCTGAGCAAGGACGGCAATGACCTGGCCGGTGGCAACGTAGAGGGGAGTGACCCGCATTCCAGCGCCGAAACAGCATCCGGCTCGTTGACCGATGCGGTCACCGGCGGTGTCGGTGCATTGACCTTCACCCTGGTCGGCAATGCTGCAGGCCAATACGGCCAGATCCTGCTGAACACCGATGGCAGCTACACCTACACCCTGACCTCGGCGCCGAACTCGCCGAACCATGTCAACGATGGCCCGAACGTGATCACCGACAGCTTCACCTATCAGGTGAAGGACTCGGTGGGTAACACCACCACCAGTACCATCGTGATCAGCATCGTCGATGATGTGCCCAAGGCTCAGGCCGACTTCGCCCATGTCACCGAGGGCGACAGCATCAGCGGCAACGTGCTGGACAACGACGTCAAAGGCGCCGATGTGCGCGGTGACGGCCAGTATGTGGTCGGGGTGCGAGCAGGCGACGATACGTCGAGTTCTGCGCACGGTCATTTAGGTGACCCGATCTATGGCCAATATGGCTACCTGACCCTGGATGCCCAGGGCAACGCCACTTACCACGCCAACCCCAACCAGGACTTGCCGCCATGGGCGACGGACACCTTCGTCTACACCATCCGTGATGCCGACGGCGACGAGAGCACCACGACCATCTCGGTCAAAGTGCTGGACAGCAAACTGGTCGCCGGCACCGACAGTGAAGTGACGGTGTACGAGAAAGCCCTGGACCTGACCAAGGACGGCAATGACCTGGCCGGTGGCAACGTAGTGGGGAGCGACCCGCATTCCAGCGCCGAAACAGCATCCGGCTCGTTGACCGATGCGGTCACCGGCGGTGTCGGTGCATTGACCTTCACCCTGGTCGGCAATGCTGCAGGCCAATACGGCCAGATCCTGCTGAACGCCGATGGCAGCTACACCTACACCCTGACCTCAGCGCCGAACTCGCCGAACCATGTTAACGATGGCCCGAACGTGATTACCGACAGCTTCACCTATCAGGTGAAGGACTCGGTGGGCAACACCACCACCAGCACCATCGTGATCAGCATCGTCGATGACGTGCCCAAGGCCCATTGCGATTTCGCCCATGTCAGCGAAGGCGACAGCATCAGCGGCAATGTGTTGGCCAACGATGTGTTCGGCGCCGATGTACGCGGCGACGGCCAGTACGTGGTGGGTGTGCGCGCCGGCAACGACACCTCAACCTCGGCCAGCGGCCATGTGGGCGACCCTATCAACGGGCTGTACGGCTACCTGACCCTGGATGCCCAGGGCAATGCCACTTACCACGCCAATCCCAACCAAGATCTGCCGCCGTGGGCGACGGACACTTTCGTCTACACCATCCGTGATGCCGATGGCGACGAGAGCACCACGACCATCTCGGTCAAGGTGCTGGACAGCAAACTGGTCGCCGGCACCGACAGCGAAGTGACGGTCTACGAGAAAGCCCTGGACCTGACCAAGGACGGCAATGACCTGGCCGGTGGCAACGTAGTGGGGAGCGACCCGCATTCCAGCGCCGAAACAGCGTCGGGCTCGCTGACTGATGCGGTTACCGGTGGCGTGGGGGCATTGACCTTCACCCTGGTCGGCAATGCTGCAGGCCAATACGGCCAGATCCTGCTGAACGCCGATGGCAGCTACACCTACACCCTGACCTCAGCGCCGAACTCGCCGAACAATGTTAACGATGGCCCGAACGTGATTACCGACAGCTTCACCTATCAGGTGAAGGACTCGGTGGGCAACACCACCACCAGCACCATCGTGATCAGCATCGTCGATGACGTGCCCAAGGCCCATTGCGATTTCGCCCATGTCAGCGAGGGCGACAGCATCAGCGGCAATGTGTTGGCCAACGATGTGATCGGCGCCGATGTGCGTGGCGACGGCCAGTACGTGGTGGGTGTGCGCGCCGGCAACGACACCTCTACCTCGGCCAGTGGTCATGTCGGCGACCCCATCAACGGGCTGTACGGCTACCTGACCCTGGATGCCCAGGGCAACGCCACCTACCACGCCAACCCCAACCAGGACCTGCCGCCATGGGCGACGGACACCTTCGTCTATACCATCCGTGATGCCGACGGTGACGAGAGCACTACGACCATTTCGGTCAAGGTGCTGGACAGCAAGCTGATCGCCGGGACCGACAGCGAAGTGACGGTCTACGAGAAAGCTCTGGACCTGACCAAGGACGGCAATGACCTGGCCGCTGGCAACGTGGAGGGGAGCGACCCGCATTCCAGCGCCGAAACAGCGTCGGGTTCGCTGACCGATGCGGTCACCGGTGGCGTGGGCGCATTGACCTTCACCTTGGTCGGCAATGCCGCTGGCCAATATGGCCAGATCCTGTTGAACGCGGATGGCAGCTACACCTACACCCTGACCTCAGCGCCGAACTCGCCGAACCATGTCAACGATGGTCCGAACGTGATCACCGACAGCTTCACCTACCAGGTGAAGGACTCGGTAGGTAACACCACCACCAGCACCATCGTGATCAGCATCGTCGACGACGTGCCCAAGGCCCATTGCGATTTCGCCCATGTCAGCGAAGGCGACAGCATCAGCGGCAATGTGTTGGCCAACGATGTGATCGGCGCCGATGTCCGTGGCGACGGCCAGTACGTGGTAGGTGTGCGCGCCGGCAACGACACCTCCACCTCGGCCAGCGGCCATGTGGGCGACCCTATCAACGGGCTGTACGGCTACCTGACCCTGGATGCCCAGGGCAATGCCACCTACCATGCCAACCCCAACCAGGACCTGCCGCCATGGGCGACGGACACCTTCGTCTACACCATCCGTGATGCCGATGGCGACGAGAGCACCACGACCATCTCGGTCAAGGTGCTGGACAGCAAACTGATGGCGGCCGAGGACAACGACGTCACTGTGTATGAAAAAGCTCTGGACCTGCATAAGGACGGCAGTGACCTCGCGGCCGGCAGCGTCGTGGGCAGCGACCCAGGGGCGACCGGCGAGACGGCGTCCGGCAGCCTGGTCGGGTCGGTCACCGGCGGCTCCGGCGCCTTGACCTACAGCCTGGAGGGCAATGCGGCAGGACAGTACGGGCAGCTTCTGCTCAAGGCTGACGGTTCCTACACTTACACCCTGACCTCCGCACCGAAAACCCCAGGCAGCGCCAACGATGGTGCCAACACGGTGGTGGAACACTTCACTTACAGGGCCACCGACGCACATGGCAACAGTGTCACCAACACCATTGCCATCAACATCGTCGACGACGTGCCCAAGGCCGAATGCGCAGTGCGCAACATCACCCCCGGCCAGGTGGACTCCAATATCCTGCTGGTGATCGATGTCTCCGGCAGCATGGCCTGGGATTCCGGCGTGAATGGCCTGAGCCGGCTGGACCTGGCCAAGCAAGCGATCAACACGCTGTTGGACAAGTACGACGCGATGGGCGACATCAAGGTGCAGATTGTCACCTTCTCCAGCGGCGCCACCCAGCCAGCGCAGACGTGGGTATCGATCGGCGAGGCCAAGAACCTGATCGCCGGGCTCCACGCCGACGGCGCGACCTACTACGACTCGGCAGCCACCAAGGCCCAGCAGGCGTTCGCTACCAGCGGCAAAATTGATGGTGCACAGAATGTCAGTTATTTCTTCTCCGACGGTGAGCCGAGCTCGGGCCACGGCATGACCGCCACGCGTGAATCCACGTGGGAGACGTTCCTCGACCAGAATGGCGTCAAATCCTACGCCATCGGTATGGGCAATGGCGTCAACGAGGGCAATCTCGACCCGTTGGCCTACGATGGCAGCAGCCATGTCGATACCCAGTCGGTGGTGGTTACCGACCTCAACCAGCTCGGCGCGGTGCTCTCGGGCATGGTGCAGGGCGCACCGATCACCGGCAGCCTGATGAGTGGCGGCGACTTCGGTGCCGATGGTGGCTTCATCAAAGCCCTGATGGTGGACGGCACCACCTATGGCTTCGACCCGAAAGCCAACGGCGGGCAGGGCGGTTACACGGTCAGTGGCGGGGTGGACAAGGCGTCGTTCGATACCCTCAGCAACAGCCTCACCATCAAGACCAGCCTGGGCGGCACCCTGCTGGTGAACATGGACAACGGTGAATTCACCTACACGCCACCCAAGGACAACGGCGGCCAGGTGGAGAAATTCACCTTCACGGCCAGCGACAACGACGGTGATACCAGCACTGCCACCCTGACGGTGAACATCAACGGCAACCATGCACCGATCGCCGGTGCGGACCACATCATCACCAATATCAGCGGTACCAGCGTCAGCGTGCCGGCCGAAGCGCTGCTGGCCAACGACAGCGATGCGGACCACGATCGGCTGAGTGCGGCGCCGATCACCTTCAACACCGGCTTCGCCGACAAAGGCGCAGGCTTTACCCCGGGCGTCCAGGCGCAGACCCTCTACATGGACGGCACCAAGGACCGTGCCGAAAACCAGTTCCGCACCCTGGCACGCAGCGAGTTCACCAGCCAGTCGGGCAGCATGACCGCGGCACTGGTGGTGGCGGGCTACCTCGGGCTGATCAGCAACAGCAACGCCAACGACGAGGACACCTTCACCGTCACCCTGCGCAAGGGCGAAACCCTTACCCTCGATCACGACCGCCCGGCCGGCAACTTGTTGATGGAGTGGAAGGACGCCACTGGCAGCTACCAGCCGATTGCCGATGGCAAGAGTTTCACGGCCAGCCATGACGGGGTGTACAGCATTCACCTGGTCAACACCGAGAACGCCCTGGGTAGCAGCAAGGCCGCCGAGAACTACAAGCTGAGCCTGCTGGTGGACTACAGCAACGCCAGTAACCCCGTGGTCCATGACACCTACAGCGTCAGCGACAACCATGGCGGCACGGCGACCGGCAACGTCGATATCACTTATCAGGCAGGTCATGTTCTCGAGGGCACAGGAGGGGACGATGTGCTGCTCGCCGGGGCTGGCGACAATACGCTGAACGGCGGGGCCGGCAATGACGTGCTGGTGGCCGGGGCCGGCAATGACAGCCTGTATGGCGGCGACGGCAATGACTTGCTGATCGCAGGGCCTGGCAATGACTTGCTCGACGGCGGGCAGGGCATCGACACGGTCAGTTTTGCCAAGGCCGCTGCCGGGGTGGTGGTCGATCTGGGCAACCTCGGTGCGCAGAACACCGGGGGCGCCGGCGTGGATACCCTGACCAGCATCGAGAACCTGATCGGCTCAGATTACAACGACACCTTGATCGGCAATGGCGGCGACAACGTGCTCAATGGTGGCGCTGGCAATGATGTGCTCAAGGGCGGTGGCGGCAACGACACGCTCATTGGCGGCCCGGGCGATGACACCCTGACCGGCGGCAGTGGCAACGACACCTTCGTCTGGCAGAAGGGCGATAGCGGGCATGACACCGTGACCGATTTCACCCCGGGCTCCGATCGCCTCGATCTGTCGCAGTTGCTGCAGGGCGAGAACGCCACCAGCGCCTCGCTGGATGACTACCTGCACTTCAAGGTCAGCGGCACGGGCAGCAACGTGGTGTCGACCATCGAGGTGAGCAGCGTTGCGGGGGCGGCGCCGACCCAGACCATCGAACTGGCCGGGGTCGACCTGGCCCAGCATTACGGGGTCACGGCAGGTGCTGGTGGGCTGATCGCGGCCGGGCATGATACGGCGACCATCATCAACGGCATGCTCAATGACCATTCGTTGAAGGTGGATACGGTGTAGATGGCCTTGACACCCTCACTGGGCAAGTCGAAGCGACTTGCCCCGTGAGGCTGTCAGCCTTGGCGGCGCAATGTCTTCTGCTTGAGAATCCAGGCACTGACCAGCACCGCGCTGGTCAGCATGAACGCCCGCGCCCAGAACAGCGGCACCAGGTAGCACGACAAGCCGATGCTCGCCCACATCAGGCCGATCGCATACACCTTGCCTTTGAGCGGGATGCCCTCGCCGCTGAGGTAGTCGCGTATCCACGGCCCGAGTTTCGGGTGGTTCACCAACCAAGTGTGAAAGCGCGGCGAGCTACGGGCAAAGCAGGCCGCCGCGAGCAGCAGGAAAGGGGTGGTGGGCAGCACCGGCAGGAAGATCCCCAGCACCCCCAGCGCGACGCTGAGCCAGCCGACGGCCAGCAGCAGGTAGCGCACCACGCCGATCAGTGGCGGCGTGGTTTGAGTACGGCAGGTTTTTCGTCCGGTGCGTGCTGCAGCAGGAACAGCGCGCTCAGCGCTTCGGGAATCTGCACGATCATGTCGTCCTGCAGGTTGGCATCGCTGGCGATGTCGGCGAACTCCGGTTGCTCGTCGAACAGGCCCGAACCGACCATGATCGGCAGGAGCATTTCGCTGACTTCATCCTCGGAGTTGTCGAACCAGGCCTCTTCACGCAGGAACACGCCCTCCATGAAGCCGATGCACCAGCCGCGCAGGTCCGAGTCGTCCGGCTCGTCGGTCAGGTCGAGTTCGCATGGCAGGTCGAATTCCTCTTCGCTGGCCAACTGGCGAGCGATGTGGCCCTTGAGGGCTACCAGCGTCGCTTCGATCTCGGTGCGTTGGGCATCGCTGGTGTAGTGGGGCTCTTCAGCGAACAGCGCGTCGATCCATTCGCGCTCGGGAACCTCTTCCGAGCAGATCGACAGTGCGGTCAGGTAGCCGTGTGCGGCGACGTAGTCCAGCGCTTCTTCGTGCAGCTCATCGGCATCGAGGAAGGCTTGCAGGCGGGTCAGTTGCTCGGCGAAGGACATTACAGGGCTACCTTGGGGAATAAACGATAACGAATTCTAGCACCTTGCGGCGTTCACGGGGCAAAGGGAACGTCTGTCACCGCAGCCTGCCGTGGGCTGAGCCAGTCGGGTATACTCCGCCACTTTTCATGTTGGGTGGCCTGTGCGGCGATCCGGCAAAAAACGCTTACGCATTTGTACGGTGCCTGGCGGATTTATCGTCCAGCCTGTGTCCAGGATGGTACGGCGATTTTGGAGTGGCAAATGCTCGAACAGGCTCAGCGCGTCCTCAAGGATGTCTTCGGTTACGACAGTTTCCGTGGGCGCCAGGCCGCGATCATCGAATGCGTGGCCAACGGCGGCGATGCCCTGGTGCTGATGCCCACCGGCGGCGGCAAGTCGCTGTGCTTCCAGGTGCCGGGGCTGCTGCGCCCGGGCCTGACGGTAGTGGTGTCGCCACTGATCGCGTTGATGGCCGACCAGGTCGCTACCCTTGACGAACTGGGGGTGGCCGCCGCGGCGCTCAATTCCTCCCTCAGTGCCGAGCAGCAGCGTGAACTGGCCGGGCGCCTGCGCCGCGGCGAGGTGAAGATGCTCTACCTGGCGCCCGAGCGCCTGGTACAGCCGCGCATGCTGGATTTTCTGCGCGACCTCGACATCTCGCTGTTCGCCATCGATGAAGCCCACTGCGTATCGCAATGGGGCCACGACTTCCGCCCCGAATACCTGCAACTGGGCCAGCTCGCCGAGCTGTTCCCCCATGTGCCGCGCATCGCCCTCACCGCCACCGCCGACATGCGCACCCGCGAGGAAATCGTCCAGCGCCTGCACCTGCAGGGCGCCGAGCGCTTCCTGTCGAGCTTCGACCGGCCGAACATCTTCTACCGCATCGTGCCCAAGGAAGCGCCGCGCAAGCAGCTGATGGCCTTCCTCGCCGAGCGCCGTGGCAACGCCGGCATCGTCTACTGCCTGTCACGCAAGAAAGTCGACGAAACCGCAGCCTTCCTCTGCGAACAAGGCTTCCCGGCGCTGCCCTATCACGCAGGCCTGGCAGCCGAAACCCGCGCCGCCAACCAGCATCGCTTCCTCAACGAGGAAGGGTTGATCATGGTCGCCACCATCGCCTTCGGCATGGGCATCGACAAGCCCAACGTGCGTTTCGTCGCCCACCTCGACCTGCCCAAGTCGCTCGAGGCCTACTACCAGGAAACCGGCCGCGCCGGCCGTGATGGCCTGCCGTCGGACGCCTGGATGGCCTACGGCCTGCAGGACATGGTGATGCTCAAGCAGATGCTGCAGAACTCCGAAGGCGACGAGCGCCACAAGCGCATCGAGCAGCACAAGCTCGACGCCATGCTGGCGCTGTGCGAAGAGACCCGCTGCCGTCGCCAGTCGCTGCTGGCCTACTTCGACGAAGTACTTGAGCAGCCTTGTGGCCACTGCGACAACTGCGTAGACCAGATACAGACCTGGGACGCCACCGAGCCTGCCCGGCAGGCGTTGTCGGCGGTGTTCCGCACCGGCCAGCGTTACGGCGTCGGCCATCTGGTCGACGTGCTGCTGGGCAAGGACAACGACAAGGTGCGCAACTTCGGCCACGAGAAGCTCTCGGTATACGGCGTCGGCAAGGCGCTGGCCGAGTCCGAATGGCGCTCGCTGTTCCGCCAGCTGGTGGCACGTGGCCTGGTGGACATCGACCTCGAAGGCTATGGCGGCCTGCGGCTGTCCGACAGCTGCCGCCCGCTGCTGCGTGGCGAGGTCAACCTGCAACTGCGCCGCGACCTCAAGCCGCAGACCGTGGCCAAGTCGTCCGGCAGCAGCGGTGGCAGCCCGGCCAGCCAGCTGGTGCGGGCCGAGGAGCGCGAGCTGTGGGAGGCGCTGCGCACCCTGCGGCGCAAACTGGCCGAAGAGCACAGCGTGCCGCCCTACGTCATCTTCCCCGACTCGACGCTGTTGGAAATGCTGCGCAGCATGCCCACCAGCCTCAGTGACATGGCCCAGGTCAGCGGCGTCGGCGCACGCAAGCTGGAGCGCTACGGCCAGGCCTTCCTCGAAGTGCTCAATGGCGCCGGCGGCACCGAGGAAGCACCGAAAGTGGTACTCGACCTGCGCCACGAGCTGGTCAGCCTGGCCCGCGCCGGCATGACCCCGGCGCAGATCGCCGGCCAGCTCAACTGCAGCGAGAAGAACGTCTACAGCCTGTTGGCAGAAGCCATTGGCCGCCAGGAGCTGAGCCTGGAGCA
This sequence comes from Pseudomonas sp. ES1, assembly GCF_050586605.1. Classification (NCBI taxonomy): domain Bacteria; kingdom Pseudomonadati; phylum Pseudomonadota; class Gammaproteobacteria; order Pseudomonadales; family Pseudomonadaceae; genus Pseudomonas; species Pseudomonas sp. ES1. The sequence continues at coordinate 27,350 of NZ_JBOBDM010000023.1, forward strand.
GGCGCTCGACCTGCCCGAAGAGCTGATGATGGAGGTGCAGGATGCCTTCCTCGATGGCGAGGGCGAGCTGCCGCCGGTTTCGGCTGTCGCGCCGCTGTTCGGCGCACGCGTCCCCGAAGGCGTGCTGTATTGCGTGCGGGCGGCGCTGGCATCGGAGTTCGAACTGTGATCGCTGGCATTTGTGCCATTTGCTGACCTTTGTCAGGCGATTACAGGATTATCCGATGTTTCCCAAGCGCTGAACCTTGCCTCATGGGCTGGGGCATGGTTAGCTGACTAATAATTAGTTCTATTCATTGAGTTGCTTATGCCCCTGACCGACAACCAACACCGCTTCGGCATGCAGCTGGCCCAGATGTCCCGGGGCTGGCGTGCCGAACTGGACCGCCGCCTCGCCGGGCTCAATCTTTCCCAGGCGCGCTGGTTGGTGCTGTTGCACCTGGCGCGTTTTGACGATGCGCCAACCCAACGTGAGCTGGCCCAGAGCGTCGGGGTTGAAGGCCCGACCCTGGCCCGCCTGCTCGACAGCCTGGAAACCCAGGGCCTGGTGCGGCGTCAGGCGGTAGTGGAGGATCGTCGGGCGAAGAAGATTGTGCTGTGCCCACCGGCCAAACCGCTGATCGAACAGATCGAGACCATCGCCAATGCTTTGCGCGTCGAGCTGTTCAGCGGCGTCGACGAAGCCGACCTGGAAGTGTGCATGCGGGTGCATGCGAAGATTCTCGGTAACCTCGAGAAATCTTGACAGCAGCGGCAAGTGGCAAGCGGCAAGCCACAAGTGAAAGCGGATCTGCGTACTGACGCGATCCGCTTTTTTCTTGCAGCTTTACACTTGCCGCTTGCAACTTAGAAGGTGTGCCCCAGATTCAGGTACACCGCCTGCTCATTCGCATCGTTGGCCCCATAGCTCAGGTTGAGCGGGCCCAGCGGCGTCTCCAGCCCGAGGAAGATGCTCGCGGCATTGATGTAGCCACTGTCGAACTCATTGTCGTTGTTCCACGCCCGGCCTCGCTCCAGCGACCCGCCCATGTACAGCGGGAAGTCCAGCGGCAGGTAGGCGCGTGGTGTCAGGCGGCGGTAATAGACCATGCGCAGCAGGCTCATGTTCTGCCCGGAGATCGAGTCCTGGCGAAAGCCCGACAGCTGCCGGGCGCCGCCGAACACGAAGCTCGATGTCACCACTTCGGCCTCATCCAGCGTGCGCCCGTAGCGCCCACCCAGCACCAGGGTATTCGGCCCGCTGCTGAAGGCCTTGTCCAGGTTGAACAACCACTGCCGGTAGTTCTGGTCCGAATCCAGTGACTGGTCGTACTTGCGCGCGGTCAGGCCGATCTGCTCGCCGCCATGGGGGAAGTAGACATTGTCGAAGGTATCGTACGAGTACTTGAGCTCGTAGAAGCCCTCGTTGAAGCTGACCTTGGGCAGGCTCTGGTCGCCGATGCGCACCTCGGCCTGGCCCCAGGCCTTGCCCACGCCCAGGCGCACTTCGCCGTAGGTACTGATCTGTCGCCCGACGTTCAGGCCAAAGCCGTAGCGCTCCAGGCGGTATTCGGCCACCGGGTCGTTGTCCAGCGTGGCCTCGACGTTCTGTGAACCGAGGTCCAGATAAGGGGCGATGAAGTAGCGCGAGCCAACGTCCAGCGGCTGGTAGAACTCGCTGTACAGCTCCTGCTGGTCGCCGATCTGGGCGCGGGTGAGCCATTCGGCGCCCAGGCGGTTGATGCCGTTGACCCGGTAGCTGGCGCCCAGGTTGAAGGCGCTGTCGCCGCGCAGGTCATCGGACAGGTTCAGTCCCAGGCGCAGGTAGTCGGTGCCGCCGCGCCGGCCGCGGGCCTTGATCACCAGGGTGTTGGCGTCGCCTTTGTGCACCACGCGGTATTGCACCTGGTCGAAATAGTCCAGGCCGTACAGGGTGCCCATGTCGGTCTGCAGGCGATCGAGTTGCAGCGGCTCGCCGATCGGCTGGCGGATGTAGTATCGAATCACGTCGTCGCTGACCTTGGAGTCGTTTTCCACCCTGATCGCAGTGATCACCGGGGTGCGCTGGCCGGGTGAGCGGGCCACCGCCAGGCCGGCATCACCGTCGGCCTGGCGCAGCGCCGCCAGCCGCGGGTCAAGGGCGCGAGTGGCGCGGTAGCCGGCGTCGATCATGTCGCGGGCGCGGCCGAAGTCGGTGACGCCGAAGCTGGCCAGCGGCGGCTGCACCAGGATGTCGTCGCGGGCCAGGCTGGCCAATTGTTCCTCGGAGTTGCGCCGGGTCATCAGTGTGATTGACTGGTTGAGCACATCGACCACCGTGGCCAGCTGCTTGCGGTTGCGCAGCGGGGTGCCGATGTCGACCACGATGGCGATGTCGACGCCCATCTCGCGCACCACATCCAGCGGGATGTTGTCGGTCATGCCGCCGTCCACCAGCAGCCGGCCGTCCAGTTCCACCGGGGCGAACACCGCCGGGATCGACATGCTGGCGCGCACCACCTGGGGCAGGTGGCCGCGGCGGAACACCACTTTTTCACCCGTGGTGATGTCGGTGGCCACGGCGCGAAAGGGAATCGGCAGCTTGTCGAAGTCGCGTATGTCGGCGGTGTGCGCCAGCTTGCTCTCCAGCAGCAGCGAGAGATTCTGGCCCTGGATCACCCCCAGCGGCAGGCCCAGGCTGCCATCGTCGCGAAAGCTCAGCTTCTGCTTGACCAGGAAGTCGCGGTCATCCTGCTTGCGGCGGAACGGGATGTCCTCGCGCGGCGGGGCATCGGACAGCGCCTGCTGCCAGTCCAGGGTGGTCGCCAGTTTTTCCAGCTCCTCGACGCTGTAGCCCGAGGCATACAGCCCGCCGACCACCGCGCCCATGCTGGTGCCGGCGATGGCGTCGATGCGCACGCCTTGTTCCTCCAGGGCCTTGAGCACACCGATGTGCGCCAGGCCGCGGGCGGCGCCGCCCGACAGCACCAGGCCGACCTTCGGCCTGGCAGGCTCGGCGGCGAACAGGGTGAGGGAGGTGAGCGTCAGCAAAAGGCATAACAGCAGGCGGCGCATCGTGAGTCTCAAAAGCAGCGGTAAAGACCGCTAGTATAAGCGGCCCTTCCTCTGGAGATGCCCGACATGGCCGACAGCAAACCGCAGATCGTCATTACCTACTGCACCCAGTGCCAATGGCTGCTGCGTGCCGCCTGGCTGGCCCAGGAGCTGCTCAGCACCTTCGCCGACGAGCTTGGCCAGGTGGCGTTGGCGCCAGGTACCGGTGGCGTGTTCCGCATCACGTGCGACGGCGTGCAACTGTGGGAGCGCAAGGCTGACGGCGGCTTCCCCGAAGCCAAGGTGCTCAAGCAGCGGCTGCGCGACCTGATCGACCCCGAACGCGACCTGGGCCACAACGATCGCTGATCAGGCGTTCTCCACCACGGCGCGCGGTTTCACCGGCTGCTCGGCGGCCATGCGGCTGGACAGCACGATGGCGAAGATGATCAGCGCGCCGCCGGCGAGCATGCGCAGGGTGGGGGTTTCGGCGAACACCACCCAGGCCACGGCGATGCCGTAGACCGGCTCCATGCCGAACACCACCGCCGCGGTGCGGGCCTTGATCACGGCCAGGCTGGCGACGAACAGGCTGTGGGCGACGCCGGTGCAGAACACCCCCAGCAGGGCGATCCACAGCCAGTCCATGGGCGCCACGCTGGCCAGCCCCGGGGCGGCGAAGGGCAGCAGGCACAGGCTGACCACCAGGTTCTGCCACAGCGCCGCCTGCACCGCCGGCAGGCGCCCGGAACCTGCGCGGTTGGTCAGTGACAGCAGCGAGAACAGCAGCCCCGAAAGCAGCGCCCAGAGCAGCCCGCCGGTGGCCTCGCTGGCCAGGTCGAAAGCCGGGGTGACCAGCACCAGGCCGATGCTCACCAGCACCACCAGCACGGCCTCGTTGCGACGGATACGTTCACGGAACAACAGGCCTTCAAGGATGACCGTGAAGGCCGGGAAGCTGGCAAAGCCCAAGGTGGCAATGGCCACGCCCGCGACCTTGACCGCGACGAAGAAGCTCACCCAGTGCCCCGCCAGCAATACGCCGCCCAACAGCAGGCGGCGCAGGTCGCGCCCGCCCAAAGGCTGCCAGGCCTGACGCGCCAGGCTGGCGAACAGGCCCAGGGCGAGCACGGCGAAGGCGGCGCGGCCGAAGACGATGATCGACGGGCTGGCACTGGCGGCCAGTTTGCCGAACACGCCGGTCAGGCCGAAGAACAGCGCGCCGATGTGCAGGGCGCCGAGGGCGGTGCGGTGGTTCATGGTGGTCCTTGGGTTGTTTGCGCGATAGGGCTGGTACCGGCGCTCAGTGTAAAAAGCCGGTTCGCCGGTGTCTGTCGCCAGCCTCGCGTCAGTTATCGCCGGGCTCTCGCCGCAACGCCGAAGGTGTGCGGCCAAATGCCCGCAGCACCGCCGCACTGAAGGCACTCTGCGACTCGTATCCCACCCGCGCGGCGATCTCGCCGACTGGCAGCAGGGACTCGCACAACAACTGCCGGGCCATGAGCAGACGCCGCTGGCGAATGTAGTCCATCGGTGTCATGCCGCATTCCGCAGTGAAACGCGCATGCAGTCGAGCGCTGGACAGCCCGGCCAGCCGTGCCAGGTCAGCGACCTGCAGTGGGTAGGCGGCATGCTGATCGATATGGGCGTCGAAGGTTGCGTAGGGCAGGCGGCTGCTGGCGACTATCGGTGCCGCCGCCTGCGGGTTGAGGCTGGCCAGCAACAGCACCGCACCCTGGCGGGCAATCAATGGGTCGTCCATCGGGCTGGTCGCCAGCCAGTCCACCAACTGTTGCTGGCGGTTGTCCAGGCCCAGCGCGCCGGGGCGGTCGAGCAGGCGGCGGCTGGCATCGGCATGCGCCCCCAGCTGTTCGCCGAGCCAATGCTCGCCCGGCACATCCAGCACCAGGCAGTGACTGCCGGCGGTGCTGCCGCAGGTATGGTGGGCACCGGCAGGCACCACCATCAAGGCCTGGCGATCGACCCGCGCACCCTGGCCCTGCACCTCGAAGTCCAGCCGCCCGCGCAGGCCGAACACCAGTTGCGGGTGCTCGTGGCTGTGGGCGATCAACTCGTCACGGTAGTGGCGCAGTGAGAGCAGCGGGGCGGTGGTCATGGTGGGTCCTCGCAGGGCAGGGGAAGAGTGTACACCCGGCAAGGCGCGATCAGTCGTCATCGGCCTGCCACCAACCTGTCACCTGTGCCTGCCAGTCTCCAGCAAACAGTGCCGGAGCCTGCCCATGACCCATGCCGAAACCGTCCGCCCGTCACGCCGCAGTGAAACGCGCATGCAGTCGAGCGCTGGACAGCCCGGCCAGCCGTGCCAGGTCAGCGACCTGCAGTGGGTAGGCGGCATGCTGATCGATATGGGCGTCGAAGGTTGCGTAGGGCAGGCGGCTGCTGGCGACTATCGGTGCCGCCGCCTGCGGGTTGAGGCTGGCCAGCAACAGCACCGCACCCTGGCGGGCAATCAATGGGTCGTCCATCGGGCTGGTCGCCAGCCAGTCCACCAACTGTTGCTGGCGGTTGTCCAGGCCCAGCGCGCCGGGGCGGTCGAGCAGGCGGCGGCTGGCATCGGCATGCGCCCCCAGCTGTTCGCCGAGCCAATGCTCGCCCGGCACATCCAGCACCAGGCAGTGACTGCCGGCGGTGCTGCCGCAGGTATGGTGGGCACCGGCAGGCACCACCATCAAGGCCTGGCGATCGACCCGCGCACCCTGGCCCTGCACCTCGAAGTCCAGCCGCCCGCGCAGGCCGAACACCAGTTGCGGGTGCTCGTGGCTGTGGGCGATCAACTCGTCACGGTAGTGGCGCAGTGAGAGCAGCGGGGCGGTGGTCATGGTGGGTCCTCGCAGGGCAGGGGAAGAGTGTACACCCGGCAAGGCGCGATCAGTCGTCATCGGCCTGCCACCAACCTGTCACCTGTGCCTGCCAGTCTCCAGCAAACAGTGCCGGAGCCTGCCCATGACCCATGCCGAAACCGTCCGCCCGTCACGCAAGCAGCGTGTCCGTACCCTGTGGATCTCCGACGTGCACCTGGGCACCCGGGATTGCCAGGCCGAACACCTGTCGCACTTTCTCAAGGGGTATCAGGCCGACCGCATCTACCTGGTCGGCGACATCATCGATGGCTGGAAACTGCGCGGCGGCATCTATTGGCCCCAGGCACACACCAACGTCATTCGCCGCCTGTTGACCATGAGCAAGCGCGGTACCGAAGTCATCTACGTCACCGGCAACCATGACGAGTTCCTGCGCCGTTATTCCAAACTGATCCTCGGCAATATCCAGCTGGTGGACGAAGCCGAACACCTCACCGCCGATGGCCGTCGCCTGCTGGTGATCCATGGCGACCAGTTCGACGTGATCACCCGTTATCACCGCTGGCTGGCGTTCCTGGGCGACCGCGCCTACGAATTCACCCTGGTGCTCAACCGCTGGCTCAACCATTGGCGCGCCCGTTATGGCTATGGTTACTGGTCGCTGTCTGCCTACCTCAAGCACAAGGTCAAGGGCGCGGTGAGCTTCATCAGCGATTTCGAGGATGCGATTGCCCACGAATGCACCCGGCGAGGCTTCCAGGGCGTGGTCTGCGGGCATATACACCATGCCGAAATACGCCGGGTTGGCGAGGTGGAATACCTCAACTGCGGTGACTGGGTGGAGTCGTGCACGGCGCTGATCGAGCATTGGGACGGGCAGATCGAGCTGTACCGCTTCGCCGATGCCCAGGCGCGCGAGGTGGCGCAGCGGTTGGCGGAGCTTGGTGAACCGGCGTAAACCGTGCTGGCTTCATCGCTGGCAAGCCAGCTCCCACTTCGATCGCGCGCGCCTCAAGCCATACGCATTCCTGTGGGAGCCGGCTTGCCGGCGATGAGGCAGGGACTTGCGGCCTATGACTCAGGCAGATTCCTGCAAGGCCGCTTTGTAGACGGATTGCCTCGGCTGGGCGAACACCCGCTCGAGCATCGGCTCGAAGAACGACAACGGCAGGCTTTCATAGTCGGGGTCGAACGCGGCGGCATCGTAGCGCGCACAGAAATCGATGGTCTGCTGGTACTGCGGGTGTGCGCTGAATTGCTCGCGCAGGTGCCGGTCCATGCCCAGGTGGTGGAAGAAGTAGTAGCCCTGGAAGATCCCGTGGTGTTCCACCATCCACAGGTTCTCCGGGCTGACGAAGGGCTTGAGGATCGCCACGGCGATGTCCGGGTGGTTGTAGCTGCCCAGGGTGTCGCCAATGTCGTGCAGCAGCGCGCAGATCACGTACTCCTCGTCGCGCCCGTCACGCCAGGCTCGACTGGCGGTCTGCAGCGAATGGCTGAGGCGGTCGATGGGGAAACCGCCGAAATCGCCGTCGAGCAGGTGCAGGTGCGCCAGGATGCGGCGTGGCAGTTGGCGGGCATAGGCGCGAAAGTCATCGGCGATGATCGCCCAGTCCTGGGCGGTGCCATCGCGCATGTGGTTGAAACTGGCTTGCTGGTTCATTGCCTTTGGGCTACTCGAGGCGGGGACATGCCAGCAGTGTTGGGCATGTCGGCGGGCCTGGCAGTGGCCGGCGGGGACGTGAACCTGGCCTTGCAGGCCGTTATTCAGAGGCTGAGCCGGCCCAGCAGAATGTCGCGAAACATGGCGAAGTCGCCGATCAGGCTGTACCAGGGGTGGGTGAAGGTGGCCGGGCGATTCTTCTCGAAGAAGAAGTGGCCGGCCCAGGCGAAACCGTAGCCGGCCAGGGGCACGGCGAGCAGCAGCAGCCACTTGCCGCTGGCGAGGGTGTAGGCGAGCAGGGCAATCACCAGGCTGGTACCGACGAAGTGCAGGCGGCGGCAGGTGGGGTTGCTGTGCTCGCCCAGGTAATAGGGATAGAACTCGGCAAAACTGCGGAACTGCGCTGTGCTGGTCATGGCTGTGCTCCCGAAGCTGCTGTTTGAAGACAGGATACACGGCGTGGAGCCTGAATCGAGTCTAGAGTCAGCTGATGCGCTGGCCAGTGACAATTGGCGCCAATTGAGTATCCTTTCGATTCACCGCAGGAGCGGTCAGCACAAGAAGCCTGTCATGAGTGAGAGAACCACTTCAGCCAGCTGGGCATCAGGGATCGTCAAGGCGCTTGAGCTGGAGGGGCTCGACTGCCCGGCCATGTTCAGGCAACTGGGACTGGATTTTGCCTCCCTCGAAGACCCCGATGCGCGTTTCCCCCAGGACGCCATGACCCGGCTGTGGCAACTGGCGGTCGAGCTGTCCGGCAATGAAGCCATCGGCCTGAACATGGCGCGGGTGGTACGCCCGGCTTCGTTTCATGTGGTCGGTTATGCGCTGATGTCCAGCCGTACCCTGGCCGAAGGTTTCGAGCGCCTGGTGCGTTACCAGCGGATCATTGCCGAAAGCTCGGACCTGAGCTTTCGCCTCGGGCCGGAAGGCTATTCGCTGATCCTGACGGTGCATGGCGACCACCTGCCGCCCACCCGGCACAGTGCGGAAGCCTCGCTGGCGTGCGCCCTGGCGCTGTCGAGCTGGCTCAGCGGGCGGCCGATCCAGCTGCGGCGGGTGCTGATCCAGGGCCCGCAGCCGAAGAATATCGAACCGTACAAGGTGGCGTTCCACGCACCACTGGTATTTGGCGCAGCCCATGATGCGCTGCTGTTCGAGCGCGCCGACATGGAGGCGCCATTGCCCACCGCCAACGAAGCCATGGCCATACTGCATGATCGTTTTGCCGGCGAGTACCTGGCGCGGTTCTCGGAGAGCCGGGTCACCCACCGGGTGCGCCAGGTGCTGTGCCGCATCCTGCCGCAAGGCGAGCCCAAGCGCGACACCGTGGCCCAGGCCCTGCACCTGTCGCAGCGCACCCTGCAGCGGCGCCTGCAGGACGAGGGCACCAGTTTCCAGACCCTGCTCGATGACACCCGCCGGGAACTGGCCGAGCAGTACCTCGCCCAGCCGGGTACCACCTTGCTGGAAACCGCCTACCTGCTGGGGTTTGCCGACCCGAGCAACTTCTACCGGGCGTTCCGCCGCTGGTTCGATGCCACCCCCAGCGAGTACCGCGCGCGCTTGACCCTCAGTGACGCCAGAACGCTGGCATGCACAACACCAGCACCGTGATGATCTCCAGCCGGCCCAGCAGCATGCCGCCGGCCAGGATCCACTTGGCGGCATCCGGCAAGGTGGCGTAGTTGCCGGCCGGGCCGATCACCTCGCCCAGGCCCGGGCCGACTCCCGAGACGGTGCCTGCGGCGCCGGTCAGCGCGGTCATCCAGTCGACGCCCAAGAGCGACAGCAGCAGGGCGATGATGCAGATGGTGATGGCGAAGAAGAACGAGAAGGTCAGGATCGAACGCACGATCTCTTCGTCGAGACGGTGGCCGTTGTACTTCTGCTTGATCACCGCGCGCGGGTGGATCAGCTGGTTGAGGTTGGCCTTGAGCAGGATATAGGCCACCTGGAAACGGAAGATCTTGATGCCGCCTGCGGTCGAGCCCGAGCAGCCCCCGACGAAACCCAGGTAGAAGAACAGCATCAGCGAGAAGTTCCCCCACAGGCTGTAGTCGCCCAGGGCGAAACCGGTAGTGGTGACCACCGAGGTGACGTTCAGCGCCACGTGGCGCAGGGCATCGAGCCAGTGCAGGTCGGTGGTGGCCCAGTACCAAGTGCCCAGCACCAGCCAGGTGGCCACCAGCATGCCGAGCAGGCCCTGGACCTGCTGGTCCTTGATCAGCGCCTTGCGGTGGCCGCGCAGGGTGGCCACGTAGAGGGTGAACGGCACGCTGCCGAGGATCATCACCACCACCGCGACCCAGTGCACCGCCGGGATGTCCCATTTGGCCAGCGACTGGTCGGAGGTGGAGAAACCGCCAGTGGAAATCGCCGACATGGCGTGGTTGATCGCATCGAACAGGCCCATGCCCGCCCACCAGAACGCCAGGCTGCCGAACACCGTGATGCCGACGTAGACCCCGACGATCGACTTGGCGACCATGTGCGAGCGCGGCATGACCTTCTCCGAGCGGTCGGACGACTCGGTCTGGAACAGGCGCATGCCACCGATGCGCAGCAGCGGCAGGATCGCCACCGCCATGCCGATGAAGCCGATACCACCCAGCCAGTGCAGCATCGAGCGCCACATCAGGATGCCGGGTGACATGCTGTCCAGCCCGCTGAGCACCGTGGCGCCGGTGGCGGTAATGCCCGACATGCTTTCGAAGAAGGCATCGGTGTAGCTGATGTGCTGGGTGAGCAGGAACGGCAGGGCGGCAAACACGCACACCACCAGCCAACTGCTGACGGTCAGCAGGTACATGTCGCGCGGGCGCAGGTGCACGTGTTCGGGGCGGCCGGGCACCACCAGGCCGAGGCCGGCGACGAAGGTGATCAGGCTCGACCAGAGGAACGACGGCATGTCGCCGGTGCGTTCGAAGACCACCAGGGTCGCCATGGGCACCACCATGCTCACCGCCAGGGTGATCAGGAAGATGCCGATGATGAAACCAATGATCCTTAAGGTCGGCAACGCCATGTGATCTGCCCTGACTCGCAACGGAAAGGGCGCCATTTTAAGCCGCAAGTTGCAAGCTGCAAGCTTCAAGTGCGAACGGGGCGGTATCGCGGCTGCTTTTTCTTGCGGCTTGCAGCTTGAAGCTTGCAGCTTGAGAATGGCGGCACTTTCAACTTGCCAGGAGGGAAGCCGATGGAGGCTCTCGACGCATTGCTCAACCGTGTTTCCGTGCCACGCCTGACGGAGCCCGCGCCCAACGCCGCGCAGCGCGAGGCGCTGTTCCAGGCGGCGCTGCGTGCGCCGGACCATGGCCAGCTGCGGCCTTGGCGCTTCCTGACCATCGAAGGGCAGGGCCGCGAGAAGCTCGGCGAGCTGTTCGCCGAAGCGGTACAGGCCAAGGGTGATGCCACCCAGGCTGCGCTGGACAAGGCCCGGGCCATGCCACTGCGCGCGCCGCTGCTGATCGTGGTGATCGCCAAACTGCAGGATCACTTCAAGGTGCCGAAGATCGAGCAGCGCCTGGCCGCTGGTTGTGCGGCCCACGGGATCCTGATCGCGGCGCATGCCCAGGGGATCGGCGCGGTATGGCGCACCGGCGACATGGCCTTCGATGCCCATGTGCACAAGGGCCTTGGGCTGGCCGAGAACGAAGAACTGATCGGCTACCTGTACGTCGGCACGCCTATGGCCGAGCCGCGCACCGCGCCGATCCTGGAAACCGCCGAGTACGTCAGCGCCTGGGGCGAGTGATTTGGCGGGGGCCGCTTTGCGGCCCTTCGCGGGTAAACCCGCTCCCACAGGATCGCGCGCGCCTTGAGAATGGCGCAGTCCTGTGGGAGCGGGTTTACCCGCGAAGAGCTGCATGGCAGCTCAGGGGAATGTCAGCCAGCACTGACTTCGCAGGGCAACGCCAGCGTCGCCACAAACCCACCCTGCGGATGATTCGCCAGCGTCAGGCTGCCGCCATGGCGCTCCGCCGCCTTGCGCGCGATCGCCAGCCCCAACCCATGCCCCGGTGCCTCCTGGCCCGGTGCGCGGTAGAACGGCTCGCCCAACTGCGCCAGATGTTCCTCTGCCACCCCCGGCCCATGGTCACGCACGCTCAGCACAATGCGCTCCTGTTCACGGTGGGCATCAATTTCGATCGGCTGCCCCAGCGGGTTGAAGCGCAGGGCATTGCGCAGCAGGTTGTCCACCGCCCGTTCGATCAGGGTCGGCCAGCCTTGCAGGGTCAGCCCCGGCTGCATCTGCAGGCGCACTTCCTGATCCGGCGCCGCCAACTGGGCGTCTTTACGCACGCCACCCAGCACGGCATTGAGGTCCACCGGCTCGGCATGCGCCTGCTCGGCATCGACCCGGGCCAGCACCAGAATTTCACTGATCAGGTCTTCCAGGCGGTCGCACTCACGGGTCAGCCGTGGCCATAGGGCCTGGCGCTGTTCGGGCCCGGCGCGTTCGGCCAGGGCCAGGGCGACGCGCAGGCGCGCCAAGGGCGAGCGCAATTCGTGGGACACATCGCGCAGCAACTGGCGCTGGCTGCCGATCAGGCTCTGCAGGCGTGCGCCCATCTTGTTGAAGTCGTTGGCCAGCACGCCGAACTCGTCGCGGCGCACGGCCAGGCGCGCCAGGCTGTTTTGCTGATAGCTGGCCTGCCCCAGGTCATGCACCGCGCCGCGCAGACGGCTCAGCGGGCGGGTGATCGACAAGGTCACCAGCAGGCTGAACAGGGTCAGCACCACCAGCGCGATGCCCAGCGCGCTGAGCGGCCAGATCAGGCTTTCGCGGTGCCAGGCGGCCAGTTCCGGGTGGGGGATACGGTAGATCAGCAGGTAGGTTTCGCCGCTGGTGGGGCTGGTGTATTCCTCGGTCAGGCGGCGCCAGGGCAGGCGGCGTTCGTCGTTGTGCTGGCGTGCCTCGAACGCGGCAGCGCGGCGCGGGAAGGTGCCGGGAACCACGGCATCGCCGCTGTCGTCGAGCACCTGCACGTCGATCTTGTAGCGTTGCTTGCGCCGTTCAAGGAAGCGTTGCGACGACTCCAGGCCTTCCTGTTCGTAATGCTGCACCCAGCGGCTAGCCAGGGTGTTCAGGCCGGGGTGGCGGCTGAGGATCCAGGTGTCCTGGTTGAGCATGTGGCCCAGCAGGATCGACAGGCCTGCGACCAGGGCGATGGCCAGCCAGAAGCTGGCCAGGATGCGCCAGAACAGTGAACGCAAGACGAGCACCTCCGTGAAATGGCAAAAGCCCGGCCCGCTGCTGAGCGGGCCGGGCATTGGGGGGACAGCTTACTGGGCCTTGCTGCCTTTTTCAGCCTTCCAGGCCTGGAACTCCTGCCACTCGGCCTTGCGCGCGGCGCGTTCCTTTTGCAGTTCGTCGAACTTCTTCTGCTGGTCCGGCTTGAGCAGGGCGCGGATCTGGCCTTCGGTCTTGTCGTGGCTGGCCTTGATTTCGTCCTTCATGGCCTTCTGCTCGGCGGCCGGCAGCTTGTTCATGTAGCGCTCGGTGATGTCACGGCGCTGTTGCATCTGCTCGCCCATCAGCTTGCCGATCTGCTGGCGCTGGTCGCGGCTCAGGTCCAGCTGGGCGAAAGGCGCGTCACCGCGATGATGCGGGCCGTCGTGGCGCGGGCCGCCTTCAGGCATGGCCATGGCTACGGTCGGCAGGGCGGCGGCGAACATCAGGGCGATAAGGGTCTTGCGCATGGTGTCTCTCCTTTCAGGGGCCGGTGGTTACCGGATGAGCCCAGTCTAGGGAGATCAAGGTCAAGGGCGGTCAGGCGAGGGTAAAGGCTGGGTAAAGAGCTGCAAGCTTCAAGCTGCAAGCTTCAAGTAAAAGCGGGAGCGATGCTCGATCTGCTGTTTCTTGAAGCTTGAAGCTTGAAGCTGCCTTCAAAGGCTGTAGTAGTAGCCTCGGCTACGCAGCGCGACGATGCGTGGGCGGCCGTCGGCGTGCGGGCCGATCTTCTTGCGCAGGTTGCTGACATGCATGTCCAGGCTGCGGTCGTAGAGGGTGAGCTTGCGGCCCAGGCCGATCTGCGCCAGCTCCTGCTTGTCCAGCGGTTCACCGGGCTGGCGCAGCAGGGCTTCGAGGATGCGGCTCTCGGACAGCGTAAGGGTCATTTCGCGCTGGTCGATGCTGACCACGCCGCGTACCGGGCTGAAGACCATGTCGCCGACCTCAATCTGCGAGGTGGGCGCGCTGGGGTGGCTGCGGCGCAGCACGGCGCGCAGGCGAGCGGTGAGCTCGCGGGGGTCGCAGGGTTTGGCCAGGTAGTCGTCGGCGCCGAGCTCCAGGCCAAGGATGCGGTCCAGCGGCTCGCCACGGGCCGAGAGCATCAGCACCGGCAGGTCGGCGTGTTCGCTGCGCAGCTGCTTGAGCAGTTCCAGGCCGCTGCCGTCGGGCAGCATCACATCCAGTACCACCGCTGCCGGCGCGTGGGCGGCCAGGGCCTGGCGCGCACTCAGGCCATCGTGGCAGGCGCGCACCTCGAAGCCTTCCTGGGTCAGCCAGCTGCCAAGCAGCTCACACAGCTCCTGGTCATCATCAATCAGTAACAGCTCGCTCATGTCTCACTCAATTCAACCATTGCCGGCGTCGTCTGTGACCGCCGCTGGCTAAGATACCGCAGACTACCGACAACAGTGCAACGGCCGAACCGATCAGGAACCATTGTTGCTGGTCGGTGAGCAGGCGTTGCACCGGATTGGCCCCGGCCTGCAGCTCCTTGATGGCCAGCTTCAGGCGCTGGTTGTCCTGGCGCAGGCGGCTCAGCTGGGCGCTCTCGCGTTCGCTGTCCTGGCTCTGCATTTGCTGGGCCAGCAGGGTGCGTTGTTTCTCGCTCTCTTCCAGGCGCTGCTGCAGTTCGGTGATTCGCGCCCCGGCTTCCAGCGACAACGGCTGTTCGGCCACGGCGAAAGGGGATAGCAGCAACAGGCAAAGCAGCACGGACATCGGACCTTGACGCATTGGGACTCCTGATTCTTGTCGGTTCAGGAGGTTGTCGGCCGGTCGTCGCAATTTATGAATAGTGCAGCGCGGGGGTGTAGCTGGGAGCAGCTGTGTGGGAGCGGGCTGCTCCCACAACAACTACTCAAAAGCCTGTTACGGCAGGACTTGCTTGAACGGCTTGACCACGACCTTGTCGTAGACACCTGCAGCGATGTACGGGTCGGCGTCGGCCCAGGCCTGGGCGGCGGCCAGCGACTCGAACTCGGCGACGATCAGGCTGCCGCTGAAGCCGGCGGCGCCCGGGTCGTTGCTGTCGATGGCCGGGTGCGGGCCGGCCAGCACCACGCGGCCTTCGGCCTTGAGCTGTTGCAGGCGCTCGATGTGGGCGGGGCGGGCAGCCAGGCGTTTTTCCAGGGAGTTCGCGACGTCGCTGGCGATGATGGCGTAGAGCATGTCAGTCCTTGGGTTTGGAAGTGGAGGGGTCGGTGTCGTGCAGGTGGCGCGAGAGGTATACACCCTGCGCCACCAGGAAGATCACGGTCATGCCCAGACTGCCGAACACCTTGAAGTCGACCCAGAAGGCCTGGAAGGTGAAGGCAACGAACAGGTTGGCGGCGCCGCAGACCAGGAAGAAGACGATCCATGCCAGGTTCAGGCGGGTCCAGACTGTTTCTGGAAGTGTCAGGGCGTGGCCCATGATGCGTTTGATCAGCACCCGGTCACCGATGAAGTGGCTGCCGGCGAAGGCCAGGGCAAACAGCCAGTTGACCACCGGTGCCTTCCATTTGAGGAAGGTTTCGCTGTGGAACGCCAGGGTCAGGCCACCGAACACCAGGCAGGCGACCAGGGTCAGCAACTGGCCTTTCTCGAGCTTGCGGTGGCGCAGGAACAGCGCGCCGTAAACCACCAGCGAGCTGAGGATAAGCATCGCCGTGGCGCTGTAGATACCGCCGAATTCAAAGCTGTGGCCTGCGAATTCGACCGGGCGCGGGTCCAGTTTGTAGACGATGAAGAACAGCAGCAGCGGGATGAAATCGATGAATTGTTTCACAGTGGCAGCCAGAAGCGGGATGTGACGGCATAATAACAAACATCGATTCCGGCGAAAGCGCTCCACCATGAATGTTGATCTGCACTGTCACAGCACGGCCTCCGACGGCGCCCTGTCGCCCACGGCACTGGTTGCCCGGGCCCATGAGCATGGGGTGCGGACCTTGTCGCTCACCGACCACGACACCCTCGAGGGCCTGCCCGAGGCCCGTCAGGCCTGCCTCGACAACGGCATGCACTGGGTCAGTGGCGTTGAACTGTCGTGCACCTGGGGCGGCGCGACCATCCATGTGCTGGGTTACGACTTCCCCCTCGATGCACCGCCGTTGCTCGAAGCCATCGAAAACCTCCACCGTGGCCGCTGGCTGCGCGCTGAAGAGATCGATCGCAAGCTGGCCGCCAAAGGCATGCCCGGTGCGCTCGAAGGTGCGCGGGCGGTGCAGCAGGAGCTGGGCGACAGCGGCAACGCCCCGGCACGCCCGCATTTCGCCGAGTTCATGGTGCGCGCAGGCTTCGTCAAGGACCGCGGCGAAGCGTTTCGCAAGTGGCTGGGCGCCGGCAAGCTGGGTGACGTCAAGTTGCACTGGCCGACACTCGAGGAAACCGTCGCCACGCTGCGCCAGTCCAATGCGTGGGTGAGCCTGGCTCATCCCATGCACTACGAACTGACCCGCAGCAAGCGCAGACGGCTGATTGCCGACTATATTCAGGCAGGTGGGCAGGCACTAGAAGTGGTCAATGGGATGATGCCGCCCGAGCAGGTGGGGACGATGTCCATCCTCACCCGTGAGTTCGGCCTGCTGGCAAGTGCTGGCAGCGATTTCCACGGCCCTGGCACCTGGGGCGAGATCGGTGCCTACCGGCCATTGCCTGAGGACCTGCCACCCCTGTGGCGCCGATTCCGACATGAACAGCCTATGGCGGTATGAACAGGACGACTTCGTGAGCCAATTTTTCCAGATTCATGCGGAAAACCCGCAGGCGCGGCTGATCAAGCAGGCCGTCGAAATCATCCGCAAGGGTGGTGTGGTGGTCTATCCCACCGATTCGGCTTATGCACTGGGCTGCCAGATCGGCGACAAGAACGCCATCGAGCGTGTCCGCCGCCTGCGTCAGCTGGACAAGAACCATAACTTCACCCTGCTGTGCTGCGACCTGTCGCAGATGGGCACGTTCGCCAAGATCGACACGGCGACGTTCCGCCTGCTCAAGGCCCATGTCCCAGGCCCTTACACCTTCATTCTCAATGCCACTCGCGAAGTCCCACGCCTGCTGCTGCACGAAAAGCGCCGCACCATCGGCCTGCGCGTGCCGTCCAACCCGATCGTCCTGGCGCTGCTTGAAGAGCTCGGCGAGCCTTTGATGAGCGTGAGCCTGATCCTGCCGGGCGATGAAGACCCCATGACCGATCCGTACGAGATTCGCCAGCGCCTGGAGCACCACGTCGACCTGATCGTCGACGGTGGCTTTGGCGATTTGAAGGCGTCCACGGTGATCGACCTGACCGGCGATGAGCCCGAGCTGATCCGCGAAGGCTGCGGTGACCCTGCGCCGTTCCTGGCCAGCGCGTGAGCCAGGTGGAAGCGCCCGAGGCGCCGGCCAGCGAGGCCGATACGCCTTTCCAGCTGCAGTTGGCCCTGGTCTATGGCGAAGCCCTGACCGAAATGCCGGTCGACCTGTACATCCCGCCGGACGCCCTGGAGGTCTTCCTCGAAGCCTTCGAAGGCCCGCTGGACCTGCTGCTGTACCTGATTCGCAAGCAGAACGTCGACATCCTCGATATCCCGGTGGCAGAAATCACCCGCCAGTACATGAGCTATGTCGAGCTGATGAAGAACGTGCGCCTGGAGTTGGCCGCCGAGTACCTGGTGATGGCTGCGATGCTCGCCGAGATCAAGTCGCGCATGCTGCTGCCGCGTTCTGCCGAAGTGGAGGAGGACGAGGGCGACCCGCGCGCCGAGCTGATCCGCCGCCTGCAGGAGTACGAGCGCTTCAAGGCCGCCGCCGAGGGTATCGACGCCTTGCCACGGGTTGGCCGTGAAGTGCTGGTGCCGCAGCTGGATGCGCCCCAGGCCAAGGTGCGCAAGCTGCTGCCCGATGTCGCCCTGGAAGAGATCCTGTTGTCCATGGCCGAGGTCATGCGTCGCAATGACCTGTTCGAAAGCCACCAGATCACCCGCGAGGCCCTGTCTACCCGCGAGCGCATGAGCCAGGTGCTCGAACGCCTCAAGGGCGGCGAGTTCGTGCCCTTCGTCGAGCTGTTCAGCGCCGAGGAAGGCAAGCTCGGGGTGGTGGTGACCTTCATGGCGATTCTTGAGCTGGTGAAGGAATCGCTGATCGAACTGGTGCAAAATGAGGCTTTCGCCCCGATCCACGTCCGCGCCCGGGCAGAGTGACCTGACAACCCCATGAACCTGAACGAACCCCGTGAACTCGCGTCGCTGATCGAGGCTTTCCTGCTCGCCTCGGGCAAGCCGCAATCCCTCGAGCGCCTGTACGAACTGTTCGAAGAAGCCGAGCGCCCGGCGCCGGCCATCTTCAAGAAAGCCCTGGAGGTGCTCGGCAAGTCTTGCAATGGCCGCGCCTTCGAGCTCAAGGAGGTGGCCACCGGTTACCGCCTGCAGATTCGCGAAAGCTATGCGCCTTGGGTCGGCCGCCTGTGGGAAGAGCGCCCGCAGCGCTATTCCCGTGCCTTGCTTGAAACCATTGCGCTGATTGCCTATCGCCAACCCATTACCCGCGGCGAGATCGAGGATGTGCGGGGGGTGGCGGTGAACAGCAACATCATCAAGACCCTGATGGAGCGTGAGTGGATCCGTATCGTCGGTTACCGCGAGGTGCCCGGGCGGCCGGCCATGTTCGCCACCACCAAGGCCTTCCTCGATCACTTCAACCTCAAGAGCCTCGATCAGCTCCCGGCGTTGGCCGAGTTGCGTGAGCTGGAGCCAGAGGCGCCACTCGACGACCCGGATGAAGCGCCGGTGCCCGCGCACTTGCAGGCCTTGGCCGATGCCAGCCTGGGCGAGGAGGGTGAAGCGCCAGCGCCGAAGGATGAGACCAGCTTCCGCTCGTTGCTGGTGGAGCTGGATGCGATGGAAGAGGGGCTCAAGACTGATTTCGATGATTTGCGCGAAGAGCCTGAAGCGCAAGCCAAGCTGGAGCCCTGATGTCCATGCGTCTGCTGCGCCGGCCTCTTCGCGGGTAAACCCGCTCCCACAGGGGGACGCGCGCGACCTGTGGGAGCGGGTTTACCCGCGAAGAGGCCGGCGCGAGCAATGAAGTGCCATCTGGCAGAAAGCCTACCCCGGCCTCAAAAAACAGCCTACCCTCCAGTGCGTTCCCGCGCCGAACCGCGTATGATGCGCGCCCCTTTGGCGCATCCGTTGCCAAGAACCGCTTTCACTAATACACCGGGAGGTGCCCAGATGAGTGAGCAAGACCTGCAGGACCAACAACCCACCCCTCCGTCCGGCGAAAAGCTGCAGAAAGTGCTGGCGCGCATCGGCGTGGGCTCGCGTCGTGACGTCGAGGCCTGGATCAGCCAGGGCCGTATCAAGGTCAACGGTGTCGAGGCCACCCTGGGCCTGCGCGTCGACCTGCACGACGCCATCACCGTTGACGGCAAGCTGATCAAGCGCGTCGAGGCCGCCGAGGCGACCCGCCGCGTGATCATGTACAACAAGCCCGACGGCGAAATCTGCACCCGTGACGACCCGGAAGGCCGTCCGACCGTGTTCGACCGCCTGCCGCGCCCGAAAGAGGGCCGCTGGATCAACATCGGCCGCCTGGACATCAACACCACTGGCCTGCTGCTGTTCACCACCGACGGTGAACTGGCCAACCGCCTGATGCACCCGTCCTACGAGATGGACCGCGAGTACGCCGTGCGCGTGCGCGGTGAGGTTGACGACGACATGGTCGAGCGCCTCAAGGCTGGCGTGATGCTCGAGGACGGCCCGGCCAAGTTCACCGACATCCAGAAGGCTCCGGGTGGCGAAGGCTTCAACCACTGGTACCACTGCGTGGTGATGGAAGGCCGCAACCGTGAAGTGCGTCGCCTGTGGGAGTCGCAAGGCGTGGTGGTCAGCCGCCTGAAGCGCGTGCGTTTCGGCCCGGTGTTCCTCAACTCCGACCTGCCGATGGGCCGCTGGCGCGAGATGAGCCAGGGCGAGATCGACATCCTGGCCGCCGAAGTGGGCCTGCAGCCGGTGGCACTGCCAACGCTGAACCTCAAGGCCAAGGACAAGATGGAGCGCATGCAGCGCAAGTCGACCCGTCCATTGGGCCGTGGCGAGCGTGTGCGCACCTTGCGCCCGGCCGGCGAAGGTCAGGCCGAGCGCCCGGCGCGCGCGCCGCGTGAAGAGGCTGCGCCGCGCAAAGGCAACCGTGGCAGCGCGGTGGCCGAGCGTCCGAGCGACATGCGCAAGCGCCCCGCCCGCCCGGACGGTGACAAGCCGGCCGGCCGTGGTCGCGGCAAGCCGCGTGGCTGATCGGCCCGTGTAGCGAAAGAGCCAGCCTTCGGGCTGGCTTTTTTGTGCCCGCCGAATTGACGCGCTCCTACAGAGGCAAGGCCAGGCACGTGGCCGCAAGATAGCGGCAAATAGCTGATCTCAAAGAAATTTTCCTCGCAAGTGGAAAGTTTTTAGACCGCATCGTAAAGATTTTTTTACAAATCACGGCAAAATTCCCGGCCAAACCCGATTTTTCCTGTCTCTGTAAACAGAACTTGCCGCGCCCACCGTCCCAGGGCCTTCCAGCCTCGATCCGCCCCCTTGTCCAAACCCTGCCCACACGTTGATATAGCGCCATTGCCGTGTGCAACGCCTGGCCAAAGAGCCCGGTAACAGAACAACAAATGGAGGCGCCATGTACGCCGATCACTCCGCCTTTTCAGGCCTTCGCCCCAGGACCGCTGCGTTTTTTCCACAGGAAACGATGCAACGCGTTGACGCCTGCGCGTTTGCAGGGGTATACAATGCGCCGCGTTTTACCTGTGACCCCCTTGCGTACCGCGCACTCTTGCTGACACCCGGTTGATTTGCCCTGGGCCCCGGTGCCCACCGCGACAGACCCGTCCAAGAACCCAAGGTAACCACCTTGCCCATTCCGCTGCGCCACGAGCGCGGTGGGTCCGATTCCGTCACAGATAAAAACAAGCAGGTGACTTCGTTCATGAGTGGACATAACTCACAGTCTGGCGAGCTCAAGCGTGGCTTGAAGAACCGCCATATCCAGCTGATCGCCCTGGGCGGCGCCATCGGCACCGGATTGTTCCTCGGCTCGGCCGGCGTGATGAAATCCGCGGGTCCGTCGATGATCCTCGGCTACGCCATCTGCGGCTTCATTGCCTTCATGATCATGCGCCAGCTGGGCGAGATGATCGTCGAGGAGCCGGTGGCCGGCTCCTTCAGCCACTTCGCGCACAAGTACTGGGGCGGTTTCGCCGGCTTCCTGTCGGGCTGGAACTGCTGGGTGCTGTACATCCTGGTCGGCATGTCGGAACTGTCGGCGGTGGGCAAGTACGTCCATTACTGGTGGCCGGAGATCCCGACCTGGGTCACCGCGGCAGGCTTCTTCCTGCTGATCAACGCCATCAACCTGATGAACGTGAAGTTCTTCGGCGAGGCCGAGTTCTGGTTCGCCATCATCAAGGTGGCCGCCATCGTCGGCATGATCGGCCTGGGTGCCTACCTGCTGACCAGTGGTAGCGGTGGCCCTGAGGCTACGGTCACCAACCTGTGGGCCCATGGCGGCTTCTTCCCCAATGGGGTCAGCGGCCTGGTGATGGCCCTGGCGTTCATCATGTTCTCCTTCGGTGGCTTGGAAATGCTCGGCTTCACCGCTGCCGAAGCCGACAAGCCGAAGACCGTGATCCCCAAGGCGATCAACCAGGTCATCTACCGCATCCTGATCTTCTATGTCGGTGCGCTGGTCGTACTGCTGTCGCTGACGCCGTGGGACACCCTGGTCGCCAGCATCGACGCCTCCGGTGGCAGCTATGGCAGCAGCCCGTTCGTCCAGGTGTTCTCGCTGCTGGGCAGTGACGTGGCCGCGCATCTGCTGAACTTCGTGGTCCTGACCGCGGCACTGTCGGTCTACAACAGCGGCACCTACTGCAACGCCCGTATGCTGCTGGGCATGGCCGAGCAGGGCGATGCCCCGGCGGCCTTGGCCAAGGTGGACAAGCGCGGTGTGCCGGTGCGTTCGATCCTGGTATCGGCGGCCGTGACCCTGATCGCGGTGCTGCTCAACTACCTGATGCCGCAGAATGCCCTGGAGCTGCTGATGTCGCTGGTAGTGGCCACCCTGGTGATCAACTGGGCGATGATCAGCTACTCGCACCTGAAGTTCCGCCAGCACCTCGACCGTACCGGCCAGAAGCCGCTGTTCAAGGCGCTGTGGTACCCCTATGGCAACTATGTGGTGCTGGCGTTCGTGGTGTTGATCCTCGGCATCATGCTGCTGATCCCGGGCATCCAGGTGTCGGTGTATGCGATGCCGGTATGGCTGGTGGTGATGTATGTAGCCTATATGCTCAAGAGCAAGCGTGGCTCGCAGGCCAACGGTGCGCCTGGCACTGTTGCCAAGTAAGCGCTGAGGTTGGTTGAAGAAACCCGATGCCGGGAGACCGGCATCGGGTTTTTTCTTGCCTGTACCGGCCTCATCGCCGGCAAGCCGGCTCCCACAGTGACTGCGATCGCCGTCAACTGTGGGAGCTGGCTTGCCAGCGATGAGGCCTTCAGATCTGTTCGAGCAACCAGCTGCGAAACGCTCTGAGTGAAGGCAGCGCCTCATTCCTCGGCGGATAGATCAGGTAGTAACTGCGCTGGCTGGCAAATGGCTCTCCAGGGCTGAACAGTTCTCCGTTGGCCAGTTCTTCCTGCACCAGAATGCGTGGCACCAGGCCGATGCCGATGCCGGCGCGCACGGCCTGGATCAGGTGCGAGGTCAGCTCGAAGCTAGGCCCCAGGCGCATCGCGCGGTGGGGTAGGGCGTGATGGGAGAACCATTCGCCCCAGGCATGTGGATTGTTGGCGACATTCAGCAGCACTTGCCCGCTGATACGCGTCGGGCTCCAGTCGGCCTGGTCGCCGGCGGCCTCCGGCGGCAGGATCACCACCAGTTCCTCGGCATGCAGGCGATGGCAGATCAGCCCCGGCAGGTCGTGGCTGGCCACGCCAATGGCCGCGTCGATCTCACTGGCGTCGAAATTGATCGCTTCGATACGTGAATGAATATGCACCAGCATCCCTGGGTGGGCGCTGTAGAAGGCATGCAGGCGGGGCAGCAGCCATTTCGAGCCGAAGGTCGGCAGGGTGGCCAGGCGCAGGGTGCCGACCCCGGACTGATAGGCCAGCGCCTGCAAGGTGGCACTGCGGATGCGCCCCAGCGCCTCGCTCAGCTCGCGCTGGTACAGGCGGCCAACGTCGGTCAGCTGTACCTGGCGGCCCTCGCGGCGGAACAGGGTTAGCCCCAGCTGCTGCTCCAGTGCCTGCACCTGGCGGCTCACCGCGCTTTGCGTAAGCGAAAGCTCCGCGGCGGCGCGGGTGTAGCTTTCATGGCGGGCGGCGGCCTCGAATGCCAGTAGCAGCGACATCGAAGGGGTGAGGTGGCGGTAATTCATTCATAAAGCTCATCGATAGCGGCAGGAATATCCGTTTGCCCATGGCGCCAAACTACAGGAACATTGGCGCATTCGTCATCCGCTTGAGTTCCATTCATGCCGGATGAACAGGAAACGCCCATTTTTCTTCGTGGGAGCGGCGCACCGCCGCTGCCACGATTACGACTGCGTCGCGCCTGAAACCGTGAACAAGCCCATATCAAGAGGCCATCCAACGATGATCGCCCAGCTGCTGCCCCGTGCACCTGCCGCCAATTACCCCGAATTCCTCGAAGCCCTGAAAAACAGCGGCTTCCGTGGCCAGATCAGCGCCGACTACGGCACCCGTACCGTGCTGGCCACCGACAACTCGATCTACCAGCGCCTGCCCCAGGCGGCGGTGTTCCCGCTGGACGCGGACGATGTGGCGCGGGTCGCCACGCTGATGGTCGAACCGCGCTTTCATGGCATCAAGCTCACCCCGCGCGGTGGCGGTACCGGCACCAACGGCCAGTCGCTGACCGACGGTATCGTCGTCGACCTTTCGCGGCACATGAACAAGATCCTCGAAATCAACGTCGAGGAGCGCTGGGTGCGGGTGCAGGCCGGCACGGTCAAGGACCAGCTCAACGCTGCGCTCAAGCCCCACGGGCTGTTCTTCGCTCCCGAGCTGTCCACCTCCAACCGCGCCACCGTGGGCGGCATGATCAACACCGATGCCAGCGGCCAGGGCAGCTGCACCTACGGCAAGACCCGCGATCACGTGCTCGAACTGCACAGCGTGCTGCTCGGTGGCGAGCGCCTGCACAGCCTGCCGATCGACGATGCCGCGCTGGAGCAAGCCTGCGCGGCGCCCGGCCGGGTGGGCGAGGTGTACCGCATGGCCCGCGAGATCCAGGAAACCCAGGGCGAGCTGATCGAAAGCACCTTCCCCAAGCTCAACCGCTGCCTGACCGGCTACGACCTGGCGCACCTGCGCGACGAGCAGGGCCGCTTCAACCTCAACAGCGTGCTGTGCGGCGCCGAGGGCTCGCTGGGCTATGTGGTCGAAGCCAAGCTCAATGTGCTGCCGATCCCCAAGTACGCCGTGCTGGTCAACGTGCGCTACACCAGCTTCATGGACGCCCTGCGCGACGCCAATGCCTTGATGGCGCACAAGCCGCTGTCGATCGAGACCGTCGATTCCAAGGTGCTGATGCTGGCGATGAAGGACATCGTCTGGCACAGCGTCGCCGAATACTTCCCGGCCGACCCCGAGCGCCCGACCCTGGGCATCAACCTGGTGGAGTTCTGCGGTGACGAGCCGGACGAGGTCAATGCTCGAGTGCAGGCCTTCGTCGCGCACCTGCAGGCCGACAAGGGTGTCGAGCGCCTGGGCCACACCTTGGCCGAAGGCGCCGAGGCGGTGACCCGCGTCTATGTCATGCGCAAGCGCTCGGTGGGGCTCTTGGGCAACGTCGAGGGCGAAGTGCGCCCGCAGCCGTTCGTCGAGGACACGGCCGTGCCACCGGAGCAGTTGGCCGACTACATTGCCGACTTCCGCGCGCTGCTGGATGGCTACGGCCTGGCCTACGGCATGTTCGGCCATGTCGATGCCGGTGTGCTGCACGTGCGCCCGGCGCTGGACATGAAAGACCCGGCCCAGGCCGCGCTGGTCAAGCCGATCTCCGATGCCGTGGCGGCACTGACCAAAAGCTATGGCGGCCTGCTGTGGGGCGAGCACGGCAAGGGCCTGCGCTCGGAGTACGTGCCGGAGTATTTCGGTGAACTGTACCCAGCGCTGCAGCGCCTGAAGGGCGCGTTCGACCCGCACAACCAGCTCAACCCGGGCAAGATCTGCACCCCGCCGGACAGCGCCGAGGGCCTGACCCCGGTGGATGGCGTGACCCTGCGCGGCGACCTTGACCGGACCATCGACGAGCGCGTCTGGCAGGACTTCGGCAGCGCCGTGCACTGCAACGGCAACGGTGCCTGCTACAACTACGACCCCAATGACGCCATGTGCCCGTCGTGGAAGGCTACTCGCGAGCGCCAGCACTCGCCCAAGGGCCGCGCTTCGCTGATCCGCGAATGGCTGCGCCTGCAGGGCGAGGCCAACATCGACGTGCTGGCCGCCGCCCAGCGCAAGGCCTCCTGGCTCAAGGGGCTGCCAGCGCGGCTGCGTAACCGCCGTGCGCAACAGCAGGGGCAGCAAGACTTCTCCCACGAGGTGTACGACGCCATGGCCGGCTGCCTGGCGTGCAAGTCCTGCGCGGGGCAGTGCCCGATCAAGGTCAACGTGCCGGACTTCCGCTCGCGCTTCCTCGAGCTGTACCACGGCCGCTATCAGCGCCCGCTGCGCGATTACCTGATCGGCTCGCTGGAGTTCAGCATTCCGTACCTGGCCCACGCTCCTGGCCTGTACAACGCGGTGATGGGTTCGAAGTGGGTGAGCAAGCTGCTGGCGGACCAGGTCGGCATGGTCGACAGCCCGCTGATCAGCCGCTTCAACTTCCAGTCCACCCTGACCCGCTGCCGCGTGCAGGTGGCCAGCGTGCCGGCCCTGCGCGAGCTGACCCCGGCCCAGCGCGAGCGCAGCATCGTGCTGGTGCAGGATGCCTTTACCCGGTACTTCGAGACGCCGTTGCTGGCCTCGTTCATCGAGCTGGCCCATCGCCTGGGGCACAAGGTGTTCCTGGCGCCCTACAGTGCCAATGGCAAGCCGCTGCACGTGCAGGGCTTCCTCGGCGCCTTCGCCAAGGCGGCCATCCGCAACGGTACTCAGCTCAAGGCCCTGGCCGACTGCGGTGTGCCGCTGGTGGGGCTGGACCCGGCGATGACCCTGGTGTATCGCCAGGAGTACCAGAAGGTCGACGGCCTGGAGGGCTGCCCGCAAGTGCTGCTGCCCCAGGAATGGCTGATGGACGTGCTGCCCGAGCAGGCGCCGGCCAAGGCTGGCAGCTACCGCCTGATGGCCCACTGCACCGAGAAGACCAATGTGCCGGCCAGTACCAGGCAGTGGGAGCAGGTGTTCGCGCGGATGGGCCTGAAGCTGGTCACCGAGGCCACGGGGTGTTGCGGCATGTCGGGGACCTATGGGCATGAGGCGCGTAACCAGCAAACCTCGAAGACCATCTTCGAGCAGTCCTGGGCGACCAAGCTGGACAAGGACGGCGAGGCGCTGGCAACCGGTTATTCGTGCCGCAGTCAGGTCAAGCGCATGACCGAGAAGCAGTTGCGCCATCCGCTGGAGGTAGTGCTGCAGTTCGCGCAGCGCTGAGCGGCGGCAATCCTGCACCGGCCTCTTCGCGGGTAAACCCGCTCCCACAGGGACAGCGCCTTTCTTGAGAAAAGCGAATTCCTGTGGGAGCGGGTTTACCCGCGAAGAGGCCGGTGCAGATTTGTACCCTTCAGCTGTTCTGGCGCATCCGCCGCGCCTGGCGGTACAGATACAGGCTCAATACCAGCCCGCACGCCGCTGCCCCTGCCGCAAACAGGAACATCGAGGCAAAGCCGAACCCCGCCGCCACCGCGCCCACCAGCGGCCCGGTAATCCCCAGCGACAGGTCGATGAACAGCGAATAAGCCCCCACCGCTGCGCCGCGGTTGGCCGCCGACACCTGGTTCACCGCCTCGACGCCCAGTGCCGGGAACACCAGCGAGAAGCCGAAACCACTGAGCGCCGCGCCGGCCAGGGCCATCTCGGCGCTCGGTGCCAGCCACAGCATCAGCAACCCCAGGGTCTCCACCGACAAGCAAACGATTGCCACGCGAAAACCACCCAGCCGGTTGATCATGTTGCCAAACAGCAGTCGCGCACTGATGAAGCTGGCGCCGAACAGGCTCAGGGTCAGCGCCGCGTTGGGCCAGTCACGGCTGGCGTAGTACAGGGTGATGAAGGTGGCGATGGTGCCAAAGCCGATCGAGCCCAGGGCCAGCCCCGAGCCATGGGGGAACACCTTGCCCAGTACTTGCAGGAAGGGCAGGCGCACGCCGCTGACCACCGGCGCTGCGCGTTTGGGCCAGGCCAGTAGCAGGCCGAGCACACTCAGCAGGATGATGCTCGCGCCCATGCTCCCCAGCCCAAGGTGCTTGACCATCAGCACCCCGAGCGGCGCGCCGATGGCCAATGCGCCATAACTGGCGATGCCGTTCCAGGAAATTACCTTGGCGGTGTTCTGCGAGCCGACCCGGCCGATGCCCCAGCCAATCGAACCCGAGCCCACCAGGCTTTCCGCGCTGCCCAGCACCAGGCGGCCGATCAGCAGGCAGCTCAGGCTCAGCCAGGGCCAGGGCGTGAGAAAGTGGCAGGCGAGCATGAACACGCCGCTCAAGCCACAGCCGGCCAGGCCCCACATCACGGCTTTCTTGCTGCCGAGGTTGTCGATGATGCGGCTGGCGGTGGGGCGGCTGAGCAGGGTGGCCAGGTATTGCACACTGATCACCAGGCCGGCGATGACGGCGCTGAAACCCAGTTGGTTGTGCACATAGCCCGGCAACACGGCAAGGGGGATGCCGATGTTCAGGTAGCCGATGAAGGTGAAGAGGACGATCGAGACGACTTGCAGGGTGACCGCAAGGGGGCGCGGTGAATCGGGCATGGGGCCTTCGATGGGTAGAGGTTCTGGACGGTGTGAAAACGCGATGGCGGGGATTTTCCCACAGGCCAGCCGTTTTCACACTGTCGGGGTCTGCGCGGTTATTCCTGGTCAGCGCTGGATTGATCGTCACCGTGCGGTTCGACGGCAGGCGTCGGTTCGGCGTGGGCGGCAACGGATTGCTCTTCGGGGTTCAGGCTTGGGAAGGGAAGATTCGGGATTTCATGCATCTCGTCGTTCCTCGCAAGTGTGAGTGAAAAGACTGCGCGTGGCGCGTGTGTGGCTTCGAAAAGCAGGGGCAGGATACAGCAGTGAGGATGACAGTTTGAGATTTTTCCGCCCCGCGGGTCGGTTTTTGCGGGCGATCAGCGCACCACCGACTGTGTTCGGGCAGCGGAAAACACTGTGGGAACAACTGTCTTGTATTGCCTGTGCGGGCTTCATCGCTGGCAAGCCAGCTCCCACAGCTATGAGACTGGCTCGGTCCATGTGGGAGCGGCGTTAGCCGCGAACACCGGCGTAGCCGGTGCCAGGCTCCGCGTCGCTTGCTTCGCGGCTAAAGCCGCTCCCACAGGTACTGCGATATCAGCGACAGACGTCGGCGATAGCGGCAGCCAGCTGTTCCAGGCGCTTGGCATCGGCCCCGGCGATATTCGCCCGGCCGGTGCCGACCATGTACACGCTGTGCTTTTCCCGCAGCAGGCGTACCTGCTCCGGATTCAGCCCGGTGTACGAGAACATCCCGCGTTGCGCGGCAATGTGCGCGAAGCGCTCGGCCAGGCCGTGTGGTTCCAGGGCCTTTACCAGCCCTTGGCGCAGCTCTGCGATGCGCTGGCGCATTGCGTCGACTTCTTCGATCCACAGCGCCTTGAGCGCCGGGTGGCCGAGAATCTCGGCCACCACCGCCGCGCCATGGTCCGGCGGCGTCGACCACAGGTTGCGGGCGATGAACGCCAGCTGGCTGCGTACGTCCAGCAGTTTCTCGGCGTCGTGGCTGCACACCAGCAAGGCGCCGGTGCGATCGCGGTACAGGCCGAAGTTCTTCGAGCAGGAACTGGTGATCAGCAGCTCCGGCAGCTCGGCGGCGAACAGTCGTACCGCCCAGGCATCTTCCTCCAGCCCGTCGCCGAAGCCCTGGTAGGCGAAATCGATCAGCGGCAGCAGGTTGCGCCGCTTGACGATGTCGAGCACCGCTCGCCAGTCATCCTGGCTCAGGTCAAAGCCGGTGGGGTTGTGGCAGCAGGCGTGCAGCAGCACCACGTCGCCTTCGGGGGCCTGCTCCAGCGTGGCGAGCATGCCGGCGACGTCCAGGCGATTGTCCGCGCCCACGTAGGGGTAGTGGGACACCTTGAGCCCGGCGCCGCCGAAGATGGTCTCGTGGATCGGCCAGGTCGGGTCGCTCAGCCAGATGCCGCGGCCCGGCAGGCAGTGGGCGATGAACTCCGCCGCCAGGCGCAGTGCGCCGGTGCCGCCCGGGGTCTGGGTGGCGCCGGCACGCTGGCTGGCCAGCAGCGGCGAAGCGCTGCCCAGCACCAGTTCGCTGATCAAGCGGCCAAAGGCTGGATCGCCGTGGCCGCCGATGTAGCTTTTGCTGGCTTGCTGGGCGATCAGGCGCTGTTCGGCCTGCTTGACCGCCGAAGGGATCGGCGTCAGGCCCTGGGCGTCCTTGAACACGCCGACACCCAGGTCGAACTTGGCCGGATTGGTATCGCGCGCGTAGGCCTCCATCAGCCCGAGGATCGGGTCGCCAGGGACCCGTCCGATCGCCGCGAAGTGCATCACTTGCGCCCTTCGGCGGTCTTGGCGACCTCGTCGGTGCGGGCGCACATGATGAAGTCGTTGCGGTGCAGGCCTTTGATCGAGTGGCTCCACCAGGTCACGGTGACTTTGCCCCATTCGGTCATCAGGCCTGGGTGGTGGCCTTCGGCTTCGGCGATTTCACCCACGGCGTTGGTGAAGGCCAGGGCGTGCTTGAAGTTCTTGAACAGGAATACGCGCTCTAGCTCCATGTGGCCATCGCGCACTTCGATGTTCCAGTCCGGGATCTCGCGGATCAGTTCCGCCAGTTCTTCGTCGGAGACTTTCGGGGCATCGGCGCGGCAGGCTTCGCAGTGGGCTTGGTTCAAGGCATTCATGGTGAGTATTTTCCGTTTTGAGTTGTTATCGACGAAGGTGGCTCAGGCGGCGACCTTGGGTGGAAACTTCGGTGCGTGCAGGCCCAGCTGCATGGCCTGGTGGACCATGGCCATGATGTCTTCGTGGGCCAGGTCGAACAGGCGCTTCATGTTCGGCAAGACGAAGTACAGGGGCTGCAGGATATCGATGCGGTACGGCGTGCGCATGGCTTCGATCGGGTCGAAGGCCTGGTGCTCGGGTTCGCCGGACAGGCTGTAGACGGTCTCTTTCGGCGAGGAGAGGATGCCGCCGCCATAGATCTTGCGACCTTGCGGGGTCTCCATCAGGCCGAATTCGATGGTCATCCAGTACAGGCGCGCCAGGTAAACGCGTTGTTCCTTGGTGGCCGCCAGGCCCAGCTTGCCGTAGGTGTGGGTGAACTCGGCGAAGAACGGGTTGGTCAGCAGCGGGCAGTGGCCGAAGATCTCGTGGAAGATGTCGGGCTCTTGCAGGTAGTCGAGTTCTTCCGGGGTGCGGATGAAGGTGGCGACCGGGAAGCGCTTGCTGGCCAGCAGTTCGAAGAAGGTCTGGAAGGGGATCAATGCCGGTACGCGGGCAACCTGCCAGCCAGTGGTGGCGCCGAGCACCTTGTTGACTTCGCCCAACTGCGGGATGCGGTCATGGGGCAGCTTGAGCTGCTCGATGCCGTCCAGGTATTCCTGGCAGGCCCGGCCTTCGATGACTTTCAGCTGGCGGGTAATCAGGGTGTTCCACACCGCGTGCTCTTGCTGCGGGTAGTCGATAAAACCTTGCGCATCGGGCTCGCGGGCCACGTAGTGCGTCTGTTTCATGTGGCGCTCCTGGTGAGGGCTTTCTTGTTATGTGCAGGACATGCATTAGGAATATCCCTACATCCGCCACTTTGCACGGGGTCGCGGCCGCGATTGGGCGTGTGCTGTGCTGGATTTTGTAACGATAATTTTACAAAAGCCCGCTCATCCCGGAAAATCACCGACATCGAGCTGGCCTTCAAGTGGATTTTGTCAGCTTATCTTTACGACTTTTCCGCGTGCCGAAGAAAAACTTCGGCCGCTTCGAGAGCTTTCATGCGTATCAAAGTGCACTGCCAGAACCGCATCGGGATCCTGCGCGACATCCTCAACCTGCTGGTGGAGTACGGCATCAACGTGCTGCGCGGCGAGGTGGGGGGGGATCATGGCAACGCCATCTACCTGCACTGCCCGAACCTGATCAACATCCAGTTCCAGGCCTTGCGGCCGAAGTTCGAATCGATCGCCGGGGTGTTCGGGGTCAAGCGGGTCGGGCTGATGCCTAGCGAGCGCCGGCACATGGAGCTCAATGCCTTGCTCGGGGCGCTGGACTTCCCGGTGCTGTCCATCGACATGGGCGGCAGCATCGTCGCCGCCAACCGCAGCGCGGCGCAGCTGCTCGGGGTGCGGGTCGATGAGGTGCCGGGCCTGCCGCTTTCACGCTATGTCGAGGACTTCGACCTGCCGGAGCTGGTGCGCGCCAACAAGTCGCGCATCAACGGCCTGCGCATCAAGGTCAAGGGTGACGTGTTCCTGGCCGACATCGCGCCGCTGCAGTCGGAGCACGACGAAAGCGAGGCGCTGGCCGGCGCGGTATTGACCCTGCATCGCGCCGATCGCATCGGCGAGCGCATCTACAACGTGCGCAAGCAGGAGCTGCGCGGGTTCGACAGCATCTTCCAGAGCTCGCGAGTGATGGCGGCGGTGGTGCGTGAGGCCCGGCGTATGGCGCCGTTGGATGCGCCGCTGCTGATCGAGGGCGAGACCGGCACCGGCAAAGAGCTGCTGGCCCGCGCCTGCCACCTGGCCAGCCCGCGTGGCCAGGCGCCATTGATGGCGCTCAACTGCGCCGGCCTGCCGGAGTCGATGGCCGAAACCGAGCTGTTCGGTTACGGGCCGGGGGCCTTTGAGGGCGCGCGTGCCGAAGGCAAGCTCGGGCTTTTGGAGCTGACCGCAGGCGGCACCTTGTTCCTCGACGGGGTAGGGGAGATGAGCCCGCGGCTGCAGGTGAAGCTGCTGCGCTTCCTGCAGGACGGTTGCTTCCGCCGGGTGGGTAGCGATGAGGAGGTTTACCTGGACGTACGCGTGATCTGTGCCACCCAGGTCGACCTGTCCGAGCTGTGTGCCCGTGGGGAGTTCCGCCAGGACCTCTACCACCGGCTCAACGTGCTGTCGCTGCACATCCCGCCGCTGCGCGAGTGCATGGATGGGCTGGAGGGGTTGGTGCAGCACTTTCTCGACCAGGCCAGCCGGCAGATTGGTTGCCCGATGCCGCGGCTGGCGCCTGCGGCGATGGACAAGCTCAGCCAGTACCATTGGCCGGGCAACGTTCGGCAACTGGAGAACGTGTTATTCCAGGCCGTATCGTTGTGCGAAGGCGGGGTAGTGAAGAGCGAACATATCCGTTTGCCGGATTATGGTGCGCGCCAGCCGTTGGGCGAGTTTTCACTGGACGGTGATCTTGCGCAGATTGTCGGGCGTTTTGAAAAGGCGGTACTTGAAAGTTTGATGAGTGAATATTCAAGTAGCCGGGCATTGGGCAAAAGACTGGGTGTTTCACACACGACGATTGCCAACAAGTTGCGTGATTATTCACTTAACAAGTCGGCTGAGTAGTTTCAGAAAGTTGTGGCATTCAGTAATTTCGCGGCTAAAGCCGCTCCCACAGGAATAGCGAGACCCTGTGGGAGCGGCTTTAGCCGCGAAAGGGCCCCGATGGGGCCCTGATTCACGGGGTCAACCGTTGGAACAACCGTTACCCATCACGCGGTATTCGAGAATGTGCTTCTGGCCCTGGGAGTCCTCGTAAGTCATACGGGCCGGCACCACTTCGCAGACATTGGGCACTTCGCTCATGGAAATAACGCGGGCGATGTCCAGGTGCTGCGAATAACTGTACTGTTCAACCGGAATCTGCTCGGCATCTTTTGCCTCGCCGGCCATTGCCGCGCCGCAAAGACTGCCAAGTACCAATACCAGTAAAGCTTTCATTTTCTATTTACCTGTCTAAGGTCGTGAGGGGGCACGCGGCGCTTGTGGCGCCGCGAGTACAACGGTTGTTCAACTATCAGGATGAGGTGCGGATCAACTTTGCCTTCGTGGGGGCTGTAACCAGAAGTTAATCGCGTTGCCGTTGCTGGCGAGTTGAATTCTAGGAGGGTGGCCGCGGCCGAAACAGAGGGGGTTTTGATAAAGTCTTTTGACAGAATCTGTAACAATCCCTTGGCAGCATGCTCCGGTTTTTCTCGCGGATGGCTGTGTGCCATGAGTTAGAGCGGTCGAGCCTGACGGGCCGGGCTTCGGTGGAGCGCGTTACTACCAACGTCGAATGGCTTTTGCCGCTCTGGTACAGTTACAAACGGTTCCATACAAAAACAACTATTACACCGAGGTAACACAGATGAGTGCGGCTCCACTGTATCCCGTTCGTCCCGAGGTTGCGGCCACTACCCTGACCGACGAGGCCACCTACAAGGCCATGTACCAGCAGTCTGTGATCAACCCGGACGGCTTCTGGCGCGAGCAGGCCCAGCGCCTGGACTGGATCAAGCCCTTCACCAAGGTCAAGCAGACCTCGTTCGACGACCACCATGTCGATATCAAGTGGTTCGCCGACGGCACTCTGAACGTTTCCTCCAACTGCCTGGACCGCCACCTCGAAGAGCGCGGCGACCAGTTGGCGATCATCTGGGAGGGCGACGACCCTTCCGAGCACCGCAACATTACCTACCGCGAGCTCCACGAGCAGGTCTGCAAGTTCGCCAACGCCCTGCGGGGCCAGGACGTGCACCGTGGTGACGTGGTCACCATCTATATGCCGATGATCCCCGAGGCGGTGGTGGCCATGCTGGCCTGTGCCCGTATCGGCGCGATCCACTCGGTGGTGTTCGGAGGCTTCTCGCCGGAGGCCCTGGCCGGGCGCATCATCGACTGCAAGTCGAAAGTGGTGATCACCGCCGACGAAGGTGTGCGCGGCGGTCGTCGTACCCCGCTCAAGGGCAACGTCGACCTGGCCCTAACCAACCCTGAAACCAGCAGCGTGCAGAAGATCATCGTGTGCAAGCGCACCGGCGGCGACATCGCCTGGCACCAGCACCGCGACATCTGGTACGAGGACCTGATGAAGGTCGCCTCCAGCCACTGTGCGCCGAAAGAGATGGGGGCCGAAGAGGCGCTGTTCATCCTTTATACCTCCGGCTCCACTGGCAAGCCTAAGGGTGTGCTGCATACCACCGGTGGCTACCTGGTGTATGCCGCGCTCACCCATGAGCGGGTGTTCGACTACCGCCCGGGCGAGGTGTACTGGTGCACCGCCGACGTGGGCTGGGTCACCGGCCACAGCTATATCGTCTACGGCCCGCTGGCCAATGGCGCCACCACGCTGCTGTTCGAAGGTGTGCCGAACTACCCGGACATCACTCGCGTGTCGAAGATCGTCGATAAGCACAAGGTCAACATCCTCTACACCGCGCCGACCGCGATCCGCGCCATGATGGCCGAGGGCGAAGCCGCCGTGGCCGGCGCCGACGGTTCCAGCCTGCGCCTGCTGGGCTCGGTGGGCGAGCCGATCAACCCGGAGGCCTGGAACTGGTACTACAAGACCGTCGGCAAGCAGCGCTGCCCGATCGTCGACACCTGGTGGCAGACCGAGACCGGTGGTGTGCTGATCAGCCCGTTGCCGGGCGCTACCGCGCTCAAGCCGGGTTCGGCAACCCGCCCATTCTTCGGGGTGGTGCCAGCCCTGGTGGACAACCTGGGCAACCTGATCGATGGCGCGGCCGAAGGCAACCTGGTGATTCTCGATTCGTGGCCGGGCCAGTCGCGTTCGCTGTATGGCGACCACGACCGCTTTGTCGACACCTACTTCAAGACCTTCCGTGGCATGTACTTCACCGGTGACGGCGCCCGTCGCGACGAGGACGGCTACTACTGGATCACTGGCCGTGTGGATGACGTGCTGAACGTGTCCGGCCACCGCATGGGCACTGCCGAGATCGAAAGCGCCATGGTTGCCCACCCGAAAGTGGCCGAGGCCGCGGTGGTGGGTGTGCCGCACGACATCAAGGGGCAGGGCATCTATGTCTATGTCACCCTCAATGCTGGTGAGGAGTCGAGCGAGCAGCTGCGCCTGGAGCTGAAGAACTGGGTGCGCAAGGAGATCGGCCCGATCGCTTCGCCGGACGTGATCCAGTGGGCGCCGGGCCTGCCGAAAACCCGCTCGGGCAAGATCATGCGCCGCATCCTGCGCAAGATTGCCACGGCCGAGTACGACGCGCTGGGTGATATCTCCACCCTGGCCGACCCGGGTGTGGTGCAGCACCTGATCGATACCCACAAGGCAATGAGCCTGGCTTCGGCCTGATCTGCCTGATCGCGGGCTTGCCCCGCGATTGCCTCCCATCAAAGCAAACCCCGCCGGGCAACCGGCGGGGTTTTTGCTTTACTGAATGGACTGTTACCCGACATTCATCGGTAACCGTGCCTGTAGGTGGTTTCGCACAGAAATGGGGCTTGAGGAAACAATCTGTGGCCTATCGCGGTGCGACCTTTCAGCCATTTCATGCACCGTGGCACGCTGCACTTGCCGGAATACAAGGGTTTGCCAATAATAGGCGCGCTTATTGCTTTGGATATAGGTTATTTCTCTTTTGCTCTTGCATAATCAGCGAGAGCTGTCAATATCGCCCGCCGCGGTTTCAAGCGCTTCTGTAACTAGTTGTCGCTTTGAAGAAATATCGACTACCGGGCTGTCGCTAAAATGCCACTCACTCGCTCGTGGTCTGCGACCTTGGTCGAAACCTGCGCGGCTCGCGTTGTACCCATTCGCATATCGGGCAGCCGTTACACCTGCCTTGTATTGCCCCGTACCGATGGAGTTACCTGATGAAGAAGCTTGCACTGCTTGGCGCCCTGGCGCTTTCCGTGTTTTCCCTGGTATCGCAGGCCGATGAGAAGCCGTTGAAGATCGGTATCGAGGCCGCCTACCCACCCTTCGCCTTCAAGCAACCCGACGGCAGCATCGCCGGCTTCGACTACGACATCGGCAACGCCCTGTGCGAAGAGATGAAAGCCAAGTGCACCTGGGTCGAGCAGGAATTCGATGGCCTGATCCCGGCGCTGAAAGTGCGCAAGATCGACGCCATCCTGTCGTCCATGTCGATCACTGACGATCGCAAGAAGTCGGTTGACTTCACCAAGCGCTACTACCTCACCCCAGCCCGCCTGGTGATGAAGGAAGGTACCGCCATCAGCGAGAGCCTGACTGAGCTCAAGGACAAGAAGATCGGTGTGCAGCGTGGCTCGATCCACGACCGCTTCGCCAAGGAAGTCCTGGCCCCGAAAGGCGCCACCGTCGTGCCTTACGGCACTCAGAACGAAATCTACCTGGACGTGGCGGCTGGTCGCCTCGACGGCACCGTGGCTGACGCCACCCTGCTCGAAGACGGCTTCCTGAAAACCGACGCCGGCAAGGGCTTCGGTTTCGTTGGCCCGGCGTTCACCGACGCGAAGTACTTCGGTGACGGCATCGGCATTGCCGTGCGCAAGGGTGATGACGCCAATCGCGAGCGCATCAACAAGGCCATCGACGCGATCCGCGCCAACGGCAAGTACAAAGAGATCGAGAAGAAGTACTTCAACTTCGACATCTACGGCCCTGACGCTCAGTAAGACGTAGGGTTTCACCTGTGCAATGGTGCAAACAGCAGAATCTCTGAGGTTTGCACCATTTTTCATTCCCAAGCCCTGAGGAATTGCAATCATGTTGAAAGGCTATGGGGCAGTCATCCTCGATGGGGCGTGGCTGACGCTGCAGCTCGCCCTGTCGTCGATGGCCCTGGCCATCGTCCTCGGCCTGATCGGTGTGGCGCTGCGCTTGTCGCCGGTGCGCTGGTTGGCCTGGCTGGGTGACCTTTATTCCACGGTGATCCGTGGCATCCCTGACCTGGTGTTGATCCTGCTGATCTTCTACGGCGGCCAGGACCTGCTCAATCGGCTGGCACCGCTGCTGGGCTATGACGACTACATCGACCTGAATCCGCTGGTGGCCGGTATCGGTACCCTGGGCTTCATCTTCGGGGCCTACCTGTCGGAAACCTTCCGCGGCGCCTTCCTGGGCATCCCCAAGGGGCAGGCCGAGGCCGGTGCGGCGTATGGCATGAGCAACCTGCAGGTGTTCTTCCGCATCATGGTGCCGCAGATGATCCGCCTGGCGATCCCGGGTTTCACCAACAACTGGCTGGTGCTGACCAAGGCGACCGCGCTGATTTCGGTGGTCGGCCTGCAGGACATGATGTTCAAGGCCAAGCAGGCGGCCGATGCCACCCGCGAACCCTTCACCTTCTTCCTGGCGGTGGCGGCGCTGTACCTGGTGTTGACCAGTGTCTCGCTGCTGGCGCTGAAGTACCTCGAGAAGCGCTACTCGGTTGGCGTCAAGGTGGTTGAACTATGATCTTTGACTACAACGTCATCTGGGAAGCCATGCCGCTGTACCTGGGCGGCCTGCTGACCACGCTGAAGCTGCTGGCGCTGTCGCTGCTGTTCGGCCTGCTGGCGGCCATCCCGCTGGGCTTGATGCGGGTTTCGAAACAACCGGTGGTGAACATGACCGCCTGGCTGTACACCTACGTCATTCGCGGCACGCCGATGCTGGTGCAACTGTTCCTGATCTACTACGGCCTGGCCCAGTTCGAGGCGGTGCGCGAAAGCTTCCTGTGGCCGTGGCTGTCCAGCGCGACCTTCTGCGCCTGCCTGGCGTTCGCCATCAACACCAGCGCCTACACCGCCGAAATCATCGCCGGCAGCCTCAAGGCCACACCCCATGGCGAGATCGAGGCCGCCAAGGCGATCGGCATGTCGCGCTTCAAGATGTACCGTCGCATCCTGCTGCCGTCGGCACTGCGCCGGGCGTTGCCGCAGTACAGCAACGAGGTGATCATGATGCTGCAGACCACCAGCCTGGCGTCGATCGTCACCCTGATCGACATCACCGGTGCTGCGCGCACGGTCAATGCCCAGTATTACCTGCCTTTCGAGGCCTACATCACGGCGGGCGTGTTCTACCTGTGCCTGACCTTCATCCTGGTGCGCCTGTTCAAGATGGCCGAACGCCGCTGGCTCGGCTACCTGGCGCCGCGCAAGCACTGACCGCTCTGTGAGAACCGACAGCATGTACAAACTTCAAATCCAAGACCTGCACAAGCGCTACGGCAGCCACGAGGTGCTCAAGGGCATCTCCCTCGAAGCCAAGGCAGGCGACGTGATCAGCATCATCGGCTCCAGTGGCTCGGGCAAATCGACATTCCTGCGTTGCATCAACATGCTCGAGCAGCCCCATGCCGGGCGGATCCTGCTCAACAATGAAGAGCTCAAGCTGGTGGCCGGCAAGGACGGCGCGCTCAAGGCCTCCGACCCAAAACAGTTGCAGCGCATGCGTTCGCGGCTGTCGATGGTGTTCCAGCACTTCAACCTGTGGTCGCACATGACTGCGCTGGAGAACGTCATCGAGGCCCCGGTGCACGTGCTGGGCGTGAACAAGAAGGAAGCGCTGGAAAAGGCCGAGCACTACCTGAACAAGGTCGGTGTCGCCCATCGCAAGGACGCGTTCCCCGGGCATATGTCCGGCGGCGAGCAGCAGCGCGTGGCCATCGCCCGCGCCCTGGCCATGGAACCCGAGGTGATGCTGTTCGACGAGCCGACCTCGGCATTGGACCCTGAGCTGGTGGGCGATGTGCTCAAGGTGATGCAGTCGCTGGCCCAGGAAGGCCGCACCATGGTGGTGGTCACCCACGAGATGGGCTTTGCCCGGGAAGTCTCCAACCAGCTGGTGTTCCTGCACAAAGGCCTGGTGGAAGAGCGCGGCTGCCCGCGTGAAGTGCTGGTCAATCCGCAGTCCGAGCGACTCAAGCAGTTCCTCTCCGGTAGCCTGAAGTAAAGGCTGCACTTTGCACCATAATGGGGCATGCTGCGCAGCGCGCGCGGCATGCCTTGGCGCCACGAGCGCGAACCTTCCCCTCCAGGTTTCGGACCACGCCCTATGACCACCCAGCGAATCGGATTTCTCATCTGGCCCAGCACCAAGCCGCTGACCCTGGCGTTGGCCGACGAGGTGTTGCAGGTGGCTCAGCGGGTGCATCCGGAGGTGGTCTACGAGCTGGTCTACTTGCAGGCCGAGGCCGGGCAGGAGGGCGCCTGGCGCCTGCCGGGCGAGGCCTGGAACGGCCGCCTGGAAGGTTGCCAGAAGTTGTTCCTGCTGGCCGACGAGCCGCCGGCGGCGATCAGTTCGGCGTTGTCGGCCGCACTCAAGCAGCTGGCGCGCAGTGGCTGCATGGTCGGTGGCCTGTCCGCCGGGGTCTATCCGCTGGCGGCGATGGGGCTGCTCGATGGCTACCGCGCTGCGGTGCACTGGCGCTGGCAGGATGATTTTGCCGAGCGGTTCCCCAAGGTGATCGCCACCAGCCACCTGTTCGACTGGGATCGGGACCGCTTGACCGCCTGTGGCGGCATGGCGGTGACCGACCTGTTGCTGGCGGTGCTGGCGCGTGACCACGGCGCCGAACTGGCCGGTGCGGTCTCCGAAGAGTTGGTGGTCGAACGCATTCGTGAAGGGGGGGAGCGCCAGCGTATCCCGCTGCAGAACCGCTTGGGTTCCAGTCATCCGAAGCTCACCCAGGCGGTGCTGCTGATGGAGGCCAATATCGAAGAGCCGCTGACCACCGACGAGATCGCCCAGCATGTGTGCGTGTCCCGTCGCCAGCTGGAGCGGATCTTCAAGCAGTACCTCAACCGGGTGCCCAGCCAGTATTACCTGGAGCTGCGCCTGAACAAGGCGCGGCAGATGCTGATGCAGACCAGCAAGTCGATCATCCAGATTGGCCTGTCGTGCGGGTTCTCCTCCGGGCCGCATTTCTCCAGTGCGTACCGCAACTTCTTTGGCGCCACGCCGCGTGAAGACCGCAACCAGCGGCGCAGCAGCAGCCCGTTCGAACTCAGCTCGGCGCCGGCTGAGAAGGGCTGATTTCTCTATTGCCTGTGCCGGCCCCTTCGCGGGTAAACCCGCTCCCACAGGATCTGTGCAGCATTCGAAGGCTGTGCGGTCCCTGTGGGAGCGGGTTTACCCGCGAAAGGGCCAGTACAGTTGAAATGTGAACACCCGTTCACCCAGCCCCTGTCTGCCATTACACTGCGCGATTGCGACAGTGTTTGTCGCATTGCCGAAAACCTGCTGAAAACAGGGTTTTGCGCTGTAACAAGTTGTCGCCTGGCAGCAAGGACAGGCGCCGATCAGTCCTTACAATCCCCCCATCGCTCGCCACTTCCAGGCCAGCGTTCCTCTTCAGGAGACTCAGATGTCCGTTGAGCAAGCCCCGGTGCAACGTGCCGATTTCGACCAGGTCATGGTCCCCAACTATTCTCCGGCGGCCTTCATTCCTGTGCGAGGCGAGGGCTCCCGTGTCTGGGATCAGTCGGGTCGCGAGCTGATCGACTTCGCCGGCGGTATCGCCGTCAACGCCCTGGGCCACTGCCATCCGGCGCTGGTCAAGGCACTGACCGAACAGGCCAACACCCTCTGGCACGTCTCCAACGTATTCACCAACGAGCCGGCCCTGCGCCTGGCGCACAAGCTGGTGGACGCGACCTTTGCCGAGCGTGCGTTCTTCTGCAACTCCGGCGCCGAAGCCAACGAGGCCGCCTTCAAGTTGGCCCGTCGCGTCGCCCATGACCGTTTCGGCCCGGACAAGCACGAAATCATCGCCACGGTTAACAGCTTCCACGGCCGTACCCTGTTCACTGTCAGCGTCGGTGGCCAGCCCAAGTACTCCGACGGCTTCGGCCCGAAGATCACCGGCATCAGCCACGTGGCCTACAACGACCTGGACGCGCTGAAGGCGCAGATTTCCGACAAGACCTGCGCCGTGGTGATCGAACCGATCCAGGGCGAGAGCGGCGTGGTTCCGGCCGACAAGGCGTACCTGGAAGGCGCCCGCAAGCTGTGTGAAGAACACAATGCCCTGCTGATCTTCGATGAAGTGCAGACCGGCGTCGGCCGTACCGGCTCGCTGTATGCCTACCAGCATTACGGCGTCACCCCGGACATCCTCACCAGCGCCAAGAGCCTGGGCGGCGGCTTCCCGATCGGCGCCATGCTGACCACCAGCGAGATTGCCAAGCACCTGGCCGTCGGCACCCACGGCACCACCTACGGTGGCAACCCGCTGGGCTGCGCCGTCGCCTGCGCAGTGCTGGACGTGATCAACACCCCGCAAACGCTGGCGGGCATCAAGGCCAAGCACGAGCGCTTCAAGACCCGCCTGGAAAAGATCGGCCAGCAATCCGGCCTGTTCACCCAGGTGCGTGGCGTCGGCCTGTTGCTCGGCTGCGTGCTCAGCGACGCCTGGAAAGGCAAGGCCAAGGACATCCTCAACGCCGCCGAGAAGGAAGGCCTGATGGTGCTGCAGGCGGGCCCCGACGTGGTGCGCTTCGCCCCGAGCCTGGTGGTCGAGGATGCCGACATCGACGAAGGCCTGGATCGCTTTGAGCGTGCCGTGGCCAAACTGACTCAGGGCTGATCGCCCGGTAGTCCTGTCGCCCGCCCTGATCACGATCGGGGCGGGCGAATCCTGAATTTCAATGCGGGCACCTGCTTGCAGGTAGTGGCGCGTGCCCGCTGTTTTCCCGTGCCGATTGATCGGCGCGCTTTCCCGAAAGGAGTGACACCATGCTGGTGATGCGCCCCGCGCAAATGGCTGATCTGAACGAAGTGCAGCGCATGGCTGCCGACAGCCCCATTGGTGTCACCTCGCTGCCGGACGATGCCGGTCGCCTGGGCGACAAGATCGCCGCCTCGGAAACTTCCTTCGCCGCTGAAGTGAGCTTCAATGGCGAAGAGAGCTACTTCTTCGTGCTCGAAGACAGCGCCACCGGCAAGCTGGTCGGCTGCTCGGCCATCGTCGCCTCTGCCGGCTACTCCGAGCCGTTCTACAGCTTTCGCAACGAGACCTTCGTGCATGCCTCGCGCGAGCTGAAGATCCACAACAAGATCCACGTCCTGTCGCTGTGCCACGACCTCACTGGCAACAGCCTGCTGACCAGCTTCTATGTGCTGCCCGAGCTGGTCAACAGCGCCTTCGCCGAGCTCAACTCCCGTGGCCGCCTGCTGTTCATGGCCGCACACCCGGAGCGCTTCGCCGAGTCGGTGGTGACCGAAATCGTCGGCTACAGCGACGAGCAGGGCGAGTCGCCGTTCTGGGATGCCATCGGGCGCAACTTCTTCGACCTCAACTACGCCGACGCCGAGCGCCTGTGCGGCCTGAAGAGCCGTACCTTCCTGGCCGAGCTGATGCCGCACTACCCGATCTATGTGCCGCTGCTCCACGATGAGGCCCAGGAAGCGATGGGCCAGGTGCACCCGCGGGCGCAGATCACCTT
The DNA here is from genome assembly GCF_050586605.1 of Pseudomonas sp. ES1. Taxonomy (NCBI): domain Bacteria; kingdom Pseudomonadati; phylum Pseudomonadota; class Gammaproteobacteria; order Pseudomonadales; family Pseudomonadaceae; genus Pseudomonas; species Pseudomonas sp. ES1. Next base: position 69,620 of record NZ_JBOBDM010000023.1, read on the forward strand.
CGACATCCTCATGCGTGAGGGCTTCGAGACCGAGCACTACATCGACATCTTCGACGGCGGCCCGACCCTGCATGCCCGTGCTTCGGGGATCCGCTCGATCGCCCAGAGCCGTGTGGTGCCGGTCAAGCTTGACCAAGCGCCGGTCAAGGGCGGCCGCCTGTACCTGGTGTGCAACGGCCAGTTGCAAGATTACCGCGCGGTGCTGCTGGAGCTGGACTGGGTGCCGGGCAAGCCGGTCAGCCTGAACAGCGAAGCCGCCGATGCCCTGGGCGTCGGCGAGGGTGCCAGCGTGCGCCTGGTAGCGGTCTGATAAGCCGGAACAGAGAGTTTCGCGGCGGGCACAGACCGCCGCACAAGGAGATAGCATGATCGTTCGTCCTGTACGCAGCAGCGATTTACCCGCGCTGATCGAATTGGCCCGCAGCACCGGTACCACCGGGCTGACCACGCTCCCGGCCAACGAAGAGCGCCTCGGCCAGCGTGTCGGCTGGGCCGAGAAGAGCTTCCGCGGTGAAGCCGAGCGCGGCGATACCGACTACCTGTTCGTGCTGGAGAACGACGAAGGCCTGGTGGTCGGCATCAGTGCCATCGCCGGCGCCGTCGGTTTGCGTGAGCCCTGGTACAACTACCGGGTAGGGCTGACCGTCAGCGCCTCGCAGGAGCTGGGCATCTACCGCGAGATCCCCACGCTGTTCCTGGCCAACGACCTGACCGGCAACTCCGAGCTGTGCTCGTTGTTCCTGCGCAGCGACCATCGCAGCGGCCTCAACGGCCGGCTGCTGTCCAAGGCGCGGATGCTGTTCATCGCCGAGTTCCCGCAGCTGTTCGGCAACAAGATCATCGCCGAGATGCGCGGCATGTCCGATGAGTCCGGGCGCTCGCCGTTCTGGGAAAGCCTGGGCCGGCACTTCTTCAAGATGGAGTTCAGCCAGGCCGACTACCTCACCGGGGTGGGCAACAAGTCGTTCATCGCCGAACTGATGCCCAAGTTCCCGCTGTACACCTGCTTCCTGTCGCAGGCTGCGCGCGACGTGATCGGCCGCGTGCACACCGACACCGAGCCGGCGCTGGCCATGCTCAAGCGCGAAGGCTTCAACTACCAGGGGTATGTCGACATCTTCGACGCAGGCCCGGCTATCGAGTGCGAAACCTCGAAGATCCGTGCGGTGCGTGAAAGCGAAACCCTGGTGCTGGCTGTCGGCACGCCGGGTGACGACGCCACCCCTTACATCATTCACAACCGCAAGCGCGAAGACTGCCGCATCACTGCCGCGCCGGCGCGCCTTGCCGCAGGCACGCTGGTGGTTGATCCGCTGACCGCCAAGCGCCTGCGCCTGGGCGCCGGCGACAATGTGCGCGCGGTGCCGCTGTCCGCCGGCCGGGAGGCTCAGTAAATGACCACGCATTACATCGCAGGCAAATGGCTGGCTGGCCAGGGCGAAGCCTTGCAGTCGCTCAACCCCGTCACCCAGGCGGTGGTCTGGGCCGGGCAGGGCGCCGATGCCGCACAAGTTGCAGCGGCAGTGGAGGCGGCGCGCCAAGCGTTCCCGAACTGGGCGCAGCTGAGCCTGGAAGCGCGTATCGCTGTGCTCGAGGCGTTCGCCGAAAAACTCAAGGCCCGTGCCGACGAGCTGGCACGTTGCATTGGTGAAGAAACCGGCAAGCCCTTGTGGGAGTCGGCCACCGAAGTCACCAGCATGGTCAACAAGGTGGCGATCTCGGTGCAGAGCTACCGCGAACGTACCGGTGAAAAGAGCGGCCCGCTGGCCGACGCCACGGCCGTGCTGCGCCACAAGCCCCATGGTGTGGTGGCAGTGTTCGGCCCGTACAACTTCCCCGGCCACCTGCCCAACGGCCACATCGTCCCGGCCTTGCTGGCGGGCAACTGCGTGGTCTTCAAGCCGAGTGAACTGACCCCCAAGGTTGCCGAGCTGACGGTGCAGTGCTGGATTGAAGCCGGGCTGCCTGCCGGTGTGCTCAACCTGGTGCAAGGTGCCCGCGAAACCGGCGTGGCGCTGGCTGCCAACCCGGGTATCGATGGCCTGTTCTTCACTGGCTCCAGCCGCACCGGCAACCTGTTGCACCAGCAGTTCGCCGGGCGCCCGGACAAGATCCTGGCCCTGGAGATGGGCGGCAACAACCCGCTGGTGGTGGACGAGGTCAAGGACCTGGACGCCGCGGTCTACACCATCATCCAGTCGGCGTTCATTTCCGCCGGCCAGCGCTGCACCTGTGCCCGGCGCCTGCTGGTGCCCCAGGGCGCCTGGGGCGACCAACTGCTCGCGCGCCTGGTCGAGGTCAGCCGTAGTATCAGTGTCGGCGCTTTCGACCAGCAGCCGGCACCCTTCATGGGCTCGGTGATTTCGCTGCAGGCCGCCCGCGCGCTGGTCGCGGCCCAGGCGGATCTGCTCGACAAGGGCGCCGTGGCGCTGCTGGAGATGACCCAGCCACAGGCCAATGCGGCACTGCTGACTCCGGGCATCATCGACGTCACCGCCGTGACCGGCCGCCCGGACGAAGAGTTCTTCGGCCCGCTGCTGCAAGTGATCCGCTACAGCGATTTCGACGCGGCGATCAATGAGGCCAACAACACCCAGTACGGCCTGGCTGCCGGGTTGCTGTCGGACTCCAATGCCCGTTACCAGCACTTCTGGCTGCGCAGCCGCGCCGGTATCGTCAACTGGAACAAGCAACTGACCGGTGCCGCCAGCAGCGCGCCGTTCGGTGGTGTCGGTGCCAGCGGCAACCACCGCGCCAGCGCTTACTACGCGGCCGACTATTGCGCCTACCCCGTGGCTTCGCTGGAGACCGCGAGCCTTGCACTGCCGGCGACCCTGACGCCGGGCGTCACCCTATAACAACAGGTCTCGGAGCCTTGCCGATGAAATCCTACGAAGTGAATTTTGATGGCCTGGTGGGGCCGACCCACAACTACGGTGGCCTGTCCTACGGCAACGTGGCGTCACAAAGCAACAGCCAGCAGGGCTCCAACCCGCGCGAAGCGGCGCGCCAGGGCCTGACCAAGATGAAGGCGCTGATGGAAATGGGCTTCCAGCAGGGCGTGCTGGCGCCGCAGGAGCGCCCGGATGTGGCTGCCCTGCGCAGCCTGGGCTTCACCGGCAGCGACGCTGAGGTGATTCGCCGCGCGGCGAAAGAAGCCATGCCGTTGCTGGTCGCCAGTTGCTCGGCCTCGAGCATGTGGGTGGCCAACGCCGCCACGGTCAGCCCCAGCGCCGACACCGCCGACGGCCGCGTGCACTTCACGGCCGCCAACCTCAACTGCAAATACCACCGCAGTATCGAACACCCGACCACCAGCCGTGTGCTGGGGGCCATGTTCAATGACGACAAGCACTTCGCCCACCATGCCGCGCTGCCGGCGGTGGCGCAGTTCGGTGACGAAGGCGCGGCCAACCACACGCGGTTCTGCAAAGATTACGGCGATGCCGGCGTCGAGTTCTTCGTCTATGGCCGCAGCGCGTTCGACAGCCGCTATCCGGCGCCGCAGAAGTACCCGGCGCGCCAGACCCTGGAAGCCTCGCAGGCGGTCGCCCGGCTGCACGGCCTGCGCGACGATGGCGTGGTCTACGCTCAACAGAACCCGGCGGTGATCGACCAGGGCGTGTTCCACAACGATGTGATCTCGGTGGGCAATGGCGAGGTGCTGTTCTACCACGAGGACGCCTTCCTCGAGACCGACGCCGTGCTCGGCCAGCTGCAGGCTAAACTGGCCGGCAAGGGTGGCCAGTTCCAGGCCATCTGCGTGCCGCGCTCGGCGGTGGCGGTGGAGGACGCAGTGCGTTCCTACCTGTTCAACAGCCAGCTGCTCAGCCGCGCCGACGGTTCCATGCTGCTGGTGGTGCCGGAAGAGTGCCGCAACAACGAGCGCGTCTGGGCGTATCTGGGGCAACTGACCAGCCAGGGCGGCCCGGTGAAGGAGGTCAAGGTGTTCGACCTCAAGCAGAGCATGCAGAACGGCGGTGGCCCGGCTTGCCTGCGTTTGCGCGTGGCCTTGAAGGAAACGGAACTGGCGGCGGTCAATCCAGGCGTTATCATGACGGCCTCGCTGTACGACACCTTGGTGCAGTGGGTCGACAAGCACTACCGCGATCGCCTTGGCGAAGCGGACCTGGCCGACCCGCAGCTGCTGATCGAATGTCGTACGGCATTGGATGAGCTGACCCAGATCATGAAGCTGGGTTCGGTGTATCCGTTCCAACGCCAACCTTGATAGAGAGAAATTGCAATGTCCGACGCCCTGCGCCTGATCCTGGAAGATGAAGACGGCACCCAGCTGGAAACCTCCTGCACGCGCTTTGCCGTGGTTTGGCAAGGCAAGGAAGTGTGGATCCAGCAGGACGGCCGCGGCCAGCTGCTGATCGGTGTCGATGTCGACGAGAACGACACCGAGTACGCCAACCTGCTGTTGCGTCCGATGGCCACCAACCTGGTCAGTCTGCAACTGGAAATGGAACCGGCAGAGGTCGGTGATGACGACGATCACGTCCATGGCCCGGACTGCGGCCACCACCACTAAGGAAGTGCCTATGCTCGCCCTCGGCAAACTGCTTGAGCTGACCCTGACCGATCACGAACCGGCCGAGAAGACCCAAGTGACACCCAAGGGCGCGCGTTTGCGCTGGCTGGGGGAGGGCGCACTGGAAGTGCGTCCGCCCGAAGGCGATGACAGCGGGCTGGATCTGCTGCTCTCGGCCGGGATTCACGGCAACGAGACAGCGCCTATCGAACTGCTCGAGCGGCTGCTGCATGGTGTGGCCAATGGCAAGATCAAGCCCCGTGCGCGGGTGCTGTTCCTGTTCGGCAACCCGGCGGCGATCCGCAAGGGCGAGCGTTTCATCGAGCAGGACATCAACCGCCTGTTCAACGGCCGTCATGAGCTTTCCAGCGGCTTCGAGGCGTTGCGTGCCGCTGAGCTCGAGCAGTTTGCCCGGGTGTTCTTCAGCAAGCCGGAACGTACCCGCCTGCATTACGACCTGCATACCGCGATCCGCGGTTCCAAGATCGAGCAGTTCGCCTTGTATCCCTACAAGGAGGGCCGCACGCATTCCCGGCGTGAACTGGCGCGCCTGGCTGCGGCAGGGATGGAGGCAGTGCTGCTGCAGAGCAAGTCTTCGATTACCTTCAGTGCCTTCACTTATGAGCAGCTGGAGGCTGAGGCCTTTACCCTCGAACTGGGCAAGGCGCGGCCATTTGGGCAGAACGAAGGCGTCAATCTCGACAAGCTCGAAGAGCGCCTCATCCAGATCATCGAAGGTACCGAGCCTGAGACCGGCGACTCGCTCGACGGCCTGAAGCTGTTCAGCGTCGCCCGCGAGATCATCAAGCACAGTGACAGCTTCCACCTGCACCTGCCGGCGGACATCGAGAACTTCTCCGAGTTGAGCAAGGGCTACCTGCTGGCCGAGGACCTGGCCGAAACGCGCTGGGTCGTGGAGGAGGAGGGCGCGCGGATCATCTTCCCCAACCCGAAGGTCAAGAATGGCCTGCGGGCGGGGATAGTGATCGTTCCGGACAATGGCCAGCGCCTGGCCTGAAATCGCCATCAGTAATGCGTGCGGGCCGCCAAGCCCAGCTCCTGGCGCAAGGCGTTTTCGTTGAAGGGATAAGGGTTGCTGGCGGTCGCAGGTGTCTGCGGGTCGTCATCGAAGTCGAATGGTGGTTCGCCGCTGTCCAGCCCGACGGCCTGTTGCTCGGTGTCGCCCATCAGGGTGCCGGTGGCGAAGTTCCAGGCATGGCACAGCTCGTGATAGAGGATGATCAGCGAAGGGGCACCGGCTTTGTGGGCCAGCGGGTTGTAAAAGACATTGATGTTCAGCGCGGGTGTGCCACGCATGCCGTTCGCGATTCTGGGGGCGGCCTGGCCGTGGCTGAACTCGGCCATGGCGTTGTCCAAGGCTGGATGATGGGTGATGACGATCCTGGCGTGCCTGGCCACCAGATCCGCCATCAGCGTCGAACCTGTCAGCGTGGCCCGGAGCATCTTGAGCTGGCGGGTGACTTTCTCGATGTAGCGGTTATCGCCCCTGACCTGAAATGTCTGGGCGTGGTCTTCCGGCAGCGGGGTGTCCCATGCCTCGAACATCAGGGGGGCATCCAGGCCGCCCATGGCATTGATGCTCCCGGGGTGGCCATACATGCGATCGTCCAGGGGGCCGTTGCTCACGGCGTTGGTGCCGCTCATCGCCTCGATGATTGCCCGCCCTCCTTCAATCCATACGGTATCGTCGCCCTCCCCGGCGTAGATTGAGCTGTGGGTCGCGTTGCTGCTGATGTGATCGTTGCCCGTGCCGCCCTCGATCTCAACCTCTTTCAGGCCTTCGGCGACCACGAGGTCATTGCCGGGGCCTGCGTCGACAACGGCGATGCCTGCGCGGTCAGGCCCGCTCGAGCCGTCCAGATGCACTTCGTCATCGCCGCCCTGCGTTTCAATGACCACTTGAGTCTGCAAGCCGGTGAACGTCACCTTGTCATTGCCGTCGCCGGTTCGTATATGCAGCGGCCGATGCGCTGGAACCGCCAGCTCATAGAGCGTGTGGGCGATCTGCACGCTGATCCCGGCTGTGGTGCCGTGCACGTGCAGTTCGGCGCCCCTTTGCAGCGTTTCGATCAGCAGTGACTCCTGGCGCGTTTCGATCGACAGTTGCGGATCGTGGTAGGGCAGGGGGTAGGATTGGCGTGGTAATGAGGCGTGTGTAATCCAGACGTTTTGCACAGACATGGCCTGCTTCCGTGTGTTTGAAAGAGGCCACAGGCTAGTCGGCCGCCAGGGCGAGCAAGCGGTAAACCTTTAGTGACTTTGACTCCGGCGCGCGTCTGTTCGATGGCGGTTTTTGGATCCGTTCTTGAATGAACGCGATTCAATGAACTTTCCCGGCGAAATTGCCAGGCTCGCGCAGCAATTGGCTTGCCATCAGCGAAACCCTGGCTTTAGCATCGCGGTCATGCCGTTTCCAACTGCTTTAGTCTGATAAACCGCCCTATCGACGGTTTCTATCGCACAAACACACTGCACCCAGACTGCAGGACCGATATAATGCGGCCCTTTGCCGTCGTTTCGTCGATTCGACGTGTGGCCGCCGTTTCCGTGGAAGAACCTATGAAAAGCGCAGAAATCCGTGAAGCCTTCCTCCGCTTCTTCGAAGAGCAGGGACATACTCGCGTTGCCTCCAGCTCCCTGATCCCGGGCAATGACCCGACCCTGCTGTTCACCAACGCCGGCATGAACCAGTTCAAGGACTGCTTCCTCGGCCAGGAAAAGCGCGCCTACACCCGCGCGGTGAGCAGCCAGAAGTGCGTACGCGCCGGCGGCAAGCACAACGACCTGGAAAACGTCGGCTATACCGCCCGTCACCACACTTTCTTCGAGATGCTGGGCAACTTCAGCTTCGGCGACTATTTCAAGCGCGATGCAATCACCTTCGCCTGGACCTTCCTGACTTCGGACAAGTGGCTCAACCTGCCGAAGGAAAAACTGTGGGTCACCGTCTACGCCAGCGACGACGAGGCCTACGACATCTGGACCAAGGAAGTCGGCGTGCCCGCCGAGCGCATGGTGCGCATCGGTGACAACAAGGGCGCTCCGTACGCCTCCGACAACTTCTGGACCATGGGCGACACCGGCCCGTGCGGCCCGTGCACCGAGATTTTCTACGACCACGGCGCCGACATCTGGGGCGGCCCACCTGGCTCGCCGGAAGAAGACGGCGACCGTTACATCGAGATCTGGAACAACGTCTTCATGCAGTTCAACCGCACCGCCGATGGCGTCCTGCACCCGCTGCCAGCGCCGTCGGTGGACACCGGCATGGGCCTGGAGCGCATCAGTGCGGTGATGCAGCATGTGCACTCGAACTACCAGATCGACCTGTTCCAGAGCCTGTTGGCCGCGGCTGCCAAGGCCATCGGTTGCAGCAACGACGAGCAACCTTCGCTGAAAGTGGTCGCTGACCACATCCGTTCCTGCGGCTTCCTGATCGCCGACGGTGTGCTGCCGTCGAACGAAGGTCGTGGCTACGTGCTGCGCCGCATCATTCGTCGCGCCTGCCGCCACGGCAACAAGCTGGGCGCCACCGGCAGCTTCTTCCACAAGATCGTTGCCGCGCTGGTCACCGAGATGGGCGAAGCCTTCCCTGAGCTGAAAAGCCAGCAGGCGCACATCGAGCGGGTGCTCAAGACCGAAGAAGAGCAGTTCGCCAAGACCCTGGAGCAGGGCCTGCGCATCCTCGAGCAGGACCTGGCCCAGTTGCAGGGCAAGGTCGTGCCGGGCGACGTGGTGTTCAAGTTGTACGACACCTACGGCTTCCCCATGGACCTCACCGCCGACATCGCCCGCGAGCGTGAGCTGACCATCGACGAGGCCGGCTTCGAGCGTGAAATGGAAGCCCAGCGTGAGCGTGCCCGCTCCGCCAGCGCCTTCGGCATGGACTACAACAGCCTGGTCAAGGTCGATACCGCCACTGACTTCCTCGGCTACGATGCCACCGAAGGGCAGGGCAAGGTCATTGCCCTGTACAAGGATGGCCAAGCGGTCGAGCAGCTGGGCGAAGGCGAAGAGGGCGTGGTGATCCTGGATCGCACCCCGTTCTACGCAGAGTCCGGCGGCCAGGTGGGTGACTGCGGTTACCTGCAGGCCGGCGCCGCGCGCTTCGACGTGCGCGACACCACCAAGACCGGTGGCGCCTTCCTGCACCACGGTGTGGTTGCCAGCGGTGCGCTGACCGTTGGCGCAGCCGTCGACGCGCGTGTCGATGCCGATGTCCAGCACGCTACCTCGCTGAACCACTCCGCCACCCACCTGCTGCACGAAGCACTGCGCCAGGTACTGGGCGAGCACGTACAGCAGAAGGGCTCGCTGGTCGACAGCCAGCGCCTGCGTTTCGACTTCAGCCACTTCGAGGCAGTCAAGCCGGAGCAGATCAAGGCGCTGGAAGAAATCGTCAACCGTGAAGTGCGTCGTAACACCGAGGTGCAGACCGAGCTGACCGACATCGAGACCGCCAAGGCCAAGGGCGCCATGGCGTTGTTCGGTGAGAAGTATGGCGACACCGTGCGCGTGCTGAGCATGGGCGGTGACTTCTCCGTCGAACTGTGCGGTGGCATCCACGCCAAGCGCACGGGCGACATCAGCCTGTTCAAGATCATCAGCGAAGGCGGCGTGGCCTCTGGCGTGCGTCGTATCGAAGCGGTCACCGGTGCCGCCGCGCTGGCTTACCTTAACGCTGCCGAAGAGCAGGTCAAGGAAGCCGCGCAACTGGTCAAGGGTAATCGCGACAACCTGATCGACAAGCTGTCGGCTGTGCTCGAGCGCAACCGTCAGCTGGAAAAGCAGCTTGAACAGCTGCAGGCCAAGGCCGCCAGCGCCGCCGGGGACGATCTCTCCAATGCGGCCGTTGAGGTCAAGGGCGCCAAGGTGCTCGCCGCCCGCCTGGATGGGCAGGATGGCAAGGCCTTGCTGGCGCTCGTCGATCAGCTGAAGAACAAGCTCGGCCATGCAGTGATCCTGCTGGGTAGCGAGCATGAGGGCAAGGTCGTGCTGGTGGCTGGCGTGACCAAGGACCTCTCCGGCCAACTCAAGGCTGGCGATCTGATGAAGCAAGCCGCTGCGGCGGTGGGTGGCAAGGGTGGTGGTCGCCCGGACATGGCCCAGGGTGGTGGCGTCGACGTCGCCGCGCTGGACAATGCCTTGGCCCTGGCCGTGCCGTTCGCCGAGCAGGGACTTTGAGATGAGGCGACCGTCGGTCTAGTCGGCGGTCGCTTCATGTTGGATTGTTTTTTGGGGCCCCTTGGGGCTGAGGCACCTTTGAAATGGCGTTGATCGTACAGAAATTTGGCGGTACCTCTGTCGGTTCCATCGAGCGGATCGAGCAGGTAGCCGACAAGGTCAAGAAATTCCGTGAGCAAGGCACTGACCTGGTGGTAGTGCTGTCGGCCATGAGCGGCGAAACCAATCGCCTGATCGACCTGGCCAAGCAGATTACCGACAAGCCAGAGCCTCGCGAGCTGGACGTGATTGTTTCGACCGGTGAGCAGGTCACCATCGGCCTGTTGACCATGGCGTTGATGAAGCGTGGCGTGCCTGCGGTGTCGTACACCGGCAACCAGGTGCGCATCCTCACCGACAGCGCGCACAACAAGGCGCGTATCCTGCAGATCGACGACCAGAAGATCCGCGCCGACCTCAAGGCCGGCCGCGTGGTCGTGGTTGCAGGTTTCCAGGGTGTCGATGAGCACGGCAACATCACCACGCTTGGCCGTGGCGGCTCCGACACCACCGGTGTGGCACTCGCAGCGGCCCTGAAGGCCGACGAATGCCAGATCTACACCGATGTCGATGGTGTCTACACCACCGACCCGCGTGTCGTGCCCCAGGCCCAGCGCCTGGAGAAGATCACCTTCGAGGAGATGCTGGAAATGGCCAGCCTCGGCTCCAAGGTGCTGCAGATCCGTTCGGTGGAGTTCGCCGGCAAGTACAACGTTCCGCTGCGCGTGCTGCACAGCTTCAAGGAGGGTCCGGGTACCCTCATTACCATTGATGAAGAGGAATCCATGGAACAGCCAATCATTTCCGGTATCGCCTTCAACCGTGATGAGGCCAAGCTGACCATTCGTGGCGTCCCGGATACTCCTGGCGTTGCCTTCAAGATCCTCGGCCCGATCAGCGCGGCGAACATCGAAGTCGACATGATCGTGCAGAACGTTTCGCACGATAACACCACCGACTTCACCTTCACCGTGCACCGCAACGAGTACGAAAAGGCGTTGAGCGTGCTGGAGAACACCGCCCGTGAGATCGGTGCGCGTGAAGTGGTGGGTGATACCAAGATCGCCAAGGTATCGATCGTTGGTGTTGGCATGCGTTCGCACGCAGGTGTTGCCAGCCGCATGTTCGAAGCCCTGGCCAAGGAGAGCATCAACATCCAGATGATCTCCACCTCCGAGATCAAGGTCTCGGTAGTGATCGAAGAGAAGTACCTGGAGCTGGCCGTTCGCGCGCTGCACACCGCGTTCGAGCTCGATGCTCCTGCCCGACAGGGCGAGTAAGGCGTTGCCTGAGAGGGCGCGGCTTGCCGCGCCCTTCGTGTTTCTGGCTGCCGGTCGCACCCTTGTCCAGGTGCTGCTGGCAGTTTGTTCGGGTCAGTGCCGTCGTCCCCGGCAGGGCCCTGCTTAATCAAAGACTGTTGTCCCTGAAGTTACATGTGAGGAGAAAACTATGCTGATTCTGACTCGTCGGTGCGCCGAGAGCCTGATCATTGGTGACGGTGAGATCACCGTGACGGTCCTGGGTGTCAAAGGCAACCAGGTGCGTATCGGCGTGAGCGCGCCAAAAGAAGTGGCCGTTCACCGCGAGGAAATCTACCTGCGGATCAAGAAAGAGAAGGACGAGGAGCCAAGCCTTTAATTTTTTTGAAGTTTTTTTCAAAAAAAGGGTTGCAAACGAGGAAGGGTGTGTTTAATATTCGCCTCGTGTTGCGGTGAGGTGGCCGAGTGGCCGAAGGCGCTCCCCTGCTAAGGGAGTATACCTCATAAGGGTATCGGGGGTTCGAATCCCCCCTTCACCGCCATTATTTGCCTAGAGCGCTTTTAGCGATCTGGATGGCACAGCAAGACACGGACTCATAGCTCAGCTGGATAGAGTACTCGGCTACGAACCGAGCGGTCGCAGGTTCGAATCCTGCTGAGTCCGCCACTTTTGAAGTGGTTTTGCTTGCAAAGGCACTTCAACAAGCCAGTGGTAATCTGGT